>JASFJY010000383.1:0-4249 GCA_050119415.1 Chromatiales bacterium
TGAACACAATGGGTTATAGTGATATTGAATATGCTTTATGGGGCAGTAGTGGGTCAAGCTGGATTTGGTTAGGGAGTCAAACTTGCGTATGACATAATTGGATATCGTGTCGCATGTATAAATTCGGCATGGCAGGGACAACTCCGCGGCAGTAGCCTGAGTTACATGGAGGGGCAGGTAGAGATATCAGTTGCTGAATCTGAGCTGCCATAACGCAACATTCCAGATAGTTTTAGAATTAATCGATGATCACCTATCTCCATGGTCTTAACAGCGCGGGCAGTTCCCATAAAGCGGCGGTTTTGCGCGAACGATTGGCGCCGATCGAGGTGGTCAGTCCCAGCTACCCTGCCCAGTCGGCGGCAGAGGCGGTGGCCTCACTTAGCGCGCAACTGAGCGAACGGCTCGAGCGGATGGATCAGGCTATGCCCCGTATCCTGGTCGGCAGCTCCATGGGAGGGTTCTACGGGGCTTGGCTGGCCTGCCGCCTGGGGTTCGACCATCTGGTGATGATCAATCCAGCCCTGCGTCCCTGGGAGTTGTTGCGGCAGGTGGAGGGGTGGCAATATAACGAAGCGAAGGGCGAACGCTACTATCTATCGGCGCAGATGGTCTCGGCGACCCGCGCTTACGCCACCGAGCCGGCCGAGATCGGCCTGCCTGTCACCTTGCTGCACGACAAGGGCGACGAGCTGATCGACTACCGGCAGGCCGTGGAGGCCTATAGGGGAATCGCCGACATCAGACTTTTCGAGGAGGGTAGCCACGCCTTCGAGCACATGGATGAGGCGGTGGCGATCATCGGCGGGATTCATCGCTCGTTAGTGGATGAAAAATCCTCAAGTGAAAACCATTGAATACATGCAACGGATCAGCAGATGGAGTTTAGGTCCGTTCGCCTTCAGTTGCGCAGTAAGGCCAATTACTCTTCGACGGGCTCGCTGAAGGAGCAATCCTTTTGCGGGCAGACCTTCTCGGTGCCCTTGCGTTTGGTGGTCTTGATGGTGAGAATCGGCCAGCCGCAATTGGGGCAGGGTTCGCTGACCGGTTCATTCCAGACCGCGTAGTCGCACTCGGGATAGGTGGAGCAGGAGTAGAAGATCTTGCCGCGCCGGGACTTGCGTTTGAACAGGGTGCCCTTGTTGCATTTGGGGCAGGTGACGCCGGTGTCTTCCGGCTTCTCCAGCGGTTCGATATAGCGGCACTTGGGGTAGCCGGCGCAGCCGATAAACTTGCCGTAGCGACCCCGTTTGATCACCAGTTCGGAGCCGCACTCGGGGCAGTTGCGGCCCTCCACCACCTCCGGTTCCTCCTTCTCGCTGCTGTCGGCGTTGAGGTCGCGGGTGTAATCGCATTCGGGATAGTTGGTGCAGCCGACAAAGCGACCGTGACGGCCGAGGCGGATCGACAGCTGGCTGCCGCACTTGGGGCAGCTCTCATCAAGGGCCTCGTGAGTTACGTCGCTGCGCTTGACGTGTTCCTGGGTGTGGTCGATCTGGTCTTTGAACGGGCCCCAGAACTTGCTCAGCAGCGGCACCCACTCCTCCTCGCCGCGGGAGACGGCGTCGAGTTCGTCCTCCAGCTTGGCCGTGAAGTCGTAGTCCACATAGCGGGTGAAGTACTCGGTGAGGAATTTATTGACTACCCGGCCCACATCGGTGGGTTTGAAGCGCTTTTTCTCCAAAACCACATAATCCCGGTCCTGCAGGGTCGAGATGATCGAGGCATAGGTGGAGGGGCGGCCGATGCCATACTCCTCCAGTGCTTTGACCAGGGTCGCCTCGCTGTAACGGGGCGGTGGTTCGGTAAAGTGTTGCTCCGGGCGTATCGCTATCAGCGGCAGGGTCTCACCCTCCTTCAGGGGTGGCAGGATTTTTTCGTCGTTGTCCCCCTTGGCGGCGTCGTCCAGACCCTCCTGGTAGACGGCGATAAAGCCCGGCTTGGCGATGACGGAGCCGTTGGCGCGGAACAGGTTGCCCTCGCCGCACTGCAGATCGACGGCCACTGTGTGGATGGTGGCGTGGATCATCTGGCAGGCCATGGCACGCTTCCAGATCAATTCGTAGAGCCTGGCCTGATCCTTGCTCAGATGCGGCTTGATTTCATCGGGTACCCGCAGCACCGAGGTGGGGCGGATCGCCTCGTGGGCCTCCTGGGCGTTCTTTGACTTGGTCTTGAATCGGCGCGCCTCGGGGGGGAGTTGGTCCTGGCCGTATTTGTCGCCAATGAAGTCACGGATCTCGGCGATCGCCTCGTCGGCAAGGTTGACCGAGTCGGTACGCATGTAGGTGATCAGGCCGACGGTACCCTGGCCCACGTCGACACCCTCATAGAGCTGCTGCGCGGTGCGCATGGTGCGCTGGGCGGTGAAGCCGAGCTTGCGTGCCGCCTCCTGCTGCAGGGTGGAGGTAGTGAAGGGGGGCGCGGGATTGCGCTTGCGCTGTTTCTTCTCGACCCGGCTGACCAGTAGGCCGTCGGCACCGGCCTCGAGCAGTCTCTGCTCGGTTGCCTGGGCATCGGCCGCGGTGGTGATGCTGAACTTTTCCAGCTTTTTGCCCTGGTAGTGGGTCAGTCTGGCGGAGAAGGCCTGTCCGGTCTTCTCTGAATCGGCCTCGAGGGTCCAGAACTCCTCTGCCTTGAAGGCTTCGATCTCCTGCTCCCGCTCGACGATCATGCGCAGCGCCGGGCTCTGCACCCGGCCGGCGGAGAGTCCGCGCCGGACCTTTTTCCATAGCAGCGGCGAGAGGTTGAAACCTACCAGATAGTCGAGCGCGCGGCGCGCCTGCTGGGCGTCGATCAGGGCGTGAGAGAGTTCCCGCGGGTTGGCGATGGCGTCGTTGACCGCCTTTTTTGTGATTTCGTTGAAGACCACCCGATAGACCGGTTTCTTCTTCAGTTTGCCCTTCTCCTTCAGCAGTTCGGAGAGATGCCAGGAGATAGCCTCGCCCTCGCGGTCCGGGTCGGTGGCCAGATAGAGGGCATCGGATTGTTTCAGGGCCTTGGCGATGGCCTGAACATGGCGATCGTTGCGTTCGATCACCTGGTACTTCATGGCGAAACCCCTGCCCGGGTCGACAGCGCCCTCTTTAGGCACCAGGTCGCGCACATGGCCGTAGGAGGCGAGCACTTCGAAGCTGCCGCCGAGATATTTTTTGATGGTCTTGGCCTTGGCCGGTGATTCGACGATTACCAGATTCATGCAGAGTCAGTCGGGTTCAAATGGGAAAGCGCGGGACAGTGAAGCGCCCCGCGACGAAGAAATCAAGTCTTTGGATACCGATTTTGTGTAAAAGTCACTAAATCAGTGGAGAAATTGGGGGGCTTCGTTGTAGACCATGTCTTCCATGCGCGCGAAAGCGGTCTCCTGGCCGGGTTGATTCATCAGTACCAGGAGTATGATCCACTTCAGTTCCTCTTCCGTGATCACCGGGGTGTCGAGGGCCAGTGAGCGCTCGATGACCAGCTCGCGGGCGGTCTGGGTGAGGATGTCGTTCTGCTCCAGGAACAACAGCAGGCCACGCGAATCCACGTCGAGCCGGGCTGTCTCCTCCTCGGTGAAGATGCGCAAGGATTGGGGCTGGTGGGCCTCGCCCTGAGGGGAGAGGGCGTGATCCGCCAGTTCGTCGAGCCAGTCGAAAGCCTTTTCGATCTCGATGCTGGAGAAGCCGGCTTGGGTCAATTCGCTGCGAAGATCGTTTTGATCCGAGGGTGGGGCCTGCTCACCGTCCATGTAGTTCTCATAGAGATAGATCAGGATATCGACCACGTTTTCGTTCATGTGTTCTCTCTCCCGCTACTGCGGGATGGCAGTGTGTCTGTGCGGCTGTAGCGACCGCCCGGAGCTGATGATACATGACCTTCCAGCTCAAGCAACAGCAGCATGGATGAAACCGCTTCGGCGGTCAAACCGGTGCGGGTGATTATTTCGTCAATCGAGGCCGGGTCGTAACCCAAAGCATCCATCAGGTTTTGGTATTCGGGATCATCTTGTTGTGGTTTGTGTGCGGGTATTGGGGGGCTATCGCCATCCATTTCGGAGGCCAGACTGCCCAGCAGTGCCGCCAGCTCTTCGACGATATCCCGTGCCGATTCAACCAGTTTAGCCCCCTGTCGGATCAGAGCGTGGCAGCCCCGTGCCTGGGGATTGTGGATCGAGCCGGGGATGGCGAACACTTCGCGCCCTTGCTCGAGTGCCAGGCGGGCGGTGATCAATGAGCCGCTTTGAGCGGCCGCCTCGACCACCAGGGTG
>JASFJY010000384.1:0-4245 GCA_050119415.1 Chromatiales bacterium
CATATCCCTGACCGCTGATCTCCCAGGCAAGGGCATTGACCTGTGAGCCGACGGTGCCGCGGTAGATGGTCAGCGGCTTGCCCCCCTCGTCGACGATTTCCAGGGGCTGGGCCAGCAGGTCGTTGTCGTAACGCTCATCCGGCACCACCTGGGCCAGGGAGTCGAGCAGGTCCTCTTTCTGGCGCTCCAGGATGGCCTCCTTGGTGGCGAGGTTGCCGGCCACCAGCAATGCCGTTGCCAGGGTGGAGAAGCCGCCCAGCAGCACCGCCTGATAGCCGATACGTTTGCGGTATTGGGGTTCCTTCGGCGTACCCATCAGGCGTCACCTCGCTCGTCCGCATAGTTGAGCGGTTGGCCCTTGCGGTCGCGGCCGTAGATCCGGGGTTTCAAATAGTGGTCGATCAAGGGCGTACAGGCGTTCATCAACATCACCGCGAAGGCGACCCCCTCCGGATAGCCGGCCCAGGTACGGATGGCGTAGACCAGCAGGCCTACGCCGGCGCCGAACAGCAGTTGGCCGCGGATGGAGATCGGTGAGGTCACCAGGTCGGTGGCTATGAAGAAGGCGCCCATGACCGCCGCGCCCGACATCAGGTGGGTCAGCGGCCCTACGTAGCTCTGGGGATCGATCAGGTGGAAGAGGGTGGCCAGCAGGGTCAGGGTGCCCAGCATCGCTAGCGGGATATGCCAGGTGATGATGCGCTTGTAGATCAGCAACAGGCCGCCCAGCAGCAGGAGCAGGGCGGAGGTCTCGCCGAGACTGCCGCTGGCCTGGCCCAGGGTGAGCTGCCAATGGGATTCGACGCCGCTGATAGCGGTCGCCAACGGCACGCCGCGCCCCAGTTCCGTTTTCAGATGGCCCAGGGTGGTGGCGCCGCTGATGGCGTCGAGCTGATCCGAACCGCCAAAGGTGATGGCCAGACTGTCGAGCAGGCCGGGCGCTTGCGCGGAGAAGAGCGGCACCGGGGCGTTGAACAGGGTCATCTCCAGCGGAAAGGAGATCAGCAGCGCGACCCGCGCCACCATGGCCGGGTTGAAGAGGTTCTGACCGATACCGCCGAACACCTGCTTGCCGATGACGATGGCGAGAAAGGCCCCCACCACGCCGATCCACCAGGGCGCCCAGGGAGGCAGGGTCATGGCCAGCAGCCAGCCGGTGAGCAGGGCGGAGCCGTCGAGCAGGAAGGGGCGTACCCGCTTGCCGGCCAGGCGCAGAGAGCCGGCCTCGAACAGCAGGCTGGCGGCAATAGTGGTGGCGAAGAGGAAGATCGCCGGCCAGCCGAAGAGATAGAGGCTGAACAGGGTGGCAGGCAGCAGCGCCAGCAGCACCAGCCCCATGGTGCGGCTGACGCTGGTTTTGGCGTGGGTATAGGGTCCGGCGACAGGCTGTTCTTCCATCATGCCTCCGCCCCCGTCTTGGATTCGGTTTCAGCGGATGACGCCGAGGCGGCCTCGGCTTCGGCCTGCGCCTTTTTCTTCGCTTCCATCTCTCTCTTTCGCTTCATCATGGCTTCCCGCTTGGCCTTTTTGATCGCCTCCATGCGTTCGCTGCGCGCCTCCGCCAGGCGCTTGGTTTCGCCCTGTTTCTGTTGGGCGCGCTGGCGCGCGGCCAGTTCGCCCTTGGCGTAGTTGAAGTACTGCACCAGCGGGATATGGGAGGGGCAGGCATAGGAGCAGGAGCCGCAGGCTATACAGTCGAGCAGGCCCAGCTTGGCCGAGTTGTCGAGGCCGCCGGCGCGGATATGCGCCGCCAACTCCAGCGGCACCAGTCCGCAGGGACAGGCGCGCACGCAGCTGGCGCAACGAATGCAGGGCATCTCTTCGACATGCTCGCTCTCGGCCGCGGTCAGCGCCAGCAGGCCGTTGCTGCCCTTGACCGCCGGTACCCGGGTGCTCGGCAGGGGCTGGCCCATCATGGGGCCGCCGCTGATCAGGCGTGGCGCTTCCGTTTGCAAGCCGCCGCAGTGGTCGATCAGGTGGGAGAGGGGGGTGCCCAGGGGCACCAGCAGATTCTTGGGTTGCCTGATGGCGCCGCCGCTTACCGTCATGACCCTGGAGATCAACGGCCGGCCCTGGCGCAAGGCGTTATGCACCGCCAAAGCGGTGGCCACATTGTGCACCACCACGCCTATGTCGGCGGTGAGGCCGCGGGCCGGGGTCTCCCTGCCGGTCAGGCTCTGTACCAGATGTTTCTCCGAGCCCATGGGGTAACGGGTCGGCAGTCCGACTACTGTGATATCCGGGTAGGATTCGGCGGCCTGGCGCATGGCGGCTTGCGCCTGCGGCTTGTTGTTTTCGATGGCGATCAGGATATGCTTGACACCGAGGGCGTGGGCCATCAGACGCACGCCGTCCAACACCTGTTCCGGCTGTTCGCGCATCAGGCGGTCGTCGCAGGTCAGGTAGGGTTCGCACTCGGCGCCGTTGATGACCAGGGTATGCAGCTGATAACGATTGCGCAGGTTGAGTTTCACCGCCGAGGGGAAGGTGGCGCCGCCCATGCCGACGATGCCGGCCTCGGCGACCCGCCGGGCGATCTCCTCCGGCGCAAGCTCGAAGGGCTCCGCCACCGGATCGAGGGTGTCGATCCAGGTATCCTTGCCGTCGGGTTTAAGGGTGATGGTTCTGACCGGCAGGCCCGAAGGGTGGTGGGCCGGGTAACCACCGACGCCCATGATGAGTCCGGAGGTGGGGGCGTGCACCGGGGCCGAGATGGCGCCTTGGCTGCGGGCCAGCATCTGCCCCTTTTTCACCTGCTCGCCGCGACGTACCAGCGGCTCCGCCGGCGCGCCGATATGCTGCTGCAGGGGAATGTGCAGCAACGGCGGCATCGGCAGGGGCTCGATGGCCTGATCGGCGCTGAGCTGCTTGCGGTCATCCGGATGGACGCCGCCGCGAATCTTGAAGAGCTTGAATAAGTTTTCCGTGCCCATGATCAGGCCGCCCGGGCCGGTTCCGGCCAGTACCAGGTCTGTAGGGTCGGCTTCACTTCACGCATTTCAATGCACTCAGTTGGGCAGACGTCATAGCACTTCTCGCAGCCGGTGCAGGCGTCGGCAAAGACCGCGTGGATCATCTTGGGGCCGCCGAGGATGGCATCGGTGGGGCAGCGTTTGAAACACTTGGTGCAGCCGACGCAGAGGTTCTCGTGGATGAAGGCGACCATCGGCGCCTTCTCCTCCACCGCGGAGAGATCGACACTGACACCCAGCTTCTGCGCCAGGGACTCGGCCAGCGCCTTGCCGCCGGGAGGGCACAGGGTGACGGGGGCCTCGCCATTGGCCACTGCCTCGGCCGCCGGTGAGCAGCCGGGGTAGCCGCACTGGCCGCACTGGGAGCCGGGCAGCAGCTCCTCGATCTCCGCCTGCAGGGGATTGCCCTCGACCGCCAGGTACTTGGAAGCCACTCCCAACAGGATCCCCATGGCGATACCGAGGGCGGTGACAATAAAAATCGCGGATATCATCATTACAAACCTCCCTTACTGACTCGTCAGACCGGCAAAGCCCATGAAGGCCAGGGACATCAGACCGGCTACCACATAGGCGATGGGCGCGCCGCTGAAGGCGGCCGGCACGTTGGCCAGCGCCAGGCGTTCCCGCAAGCCGGCGAACATCACCAGCACCAGGGTGAAACCAATGGCCGAGCCGAAGCCGTAGAGCAGACTCTCGAAGAAACTGTTCTCCTGCTGCACATTGAGCAGTGCCACGCCGAGCACGGCGCAGTTGGTGGTGATCAGTGGCAGAAAGATGCCCAGCACCTGATAGAGGGCGGGCGAGGTCTTGCGCACCACCATCTCGGTGAACTGCACCACCACGGCGATCACCAGGATAAAGGTCAGGATGCGCAGAAAGCCCAGATCGAGTGGATTGAGCACATAGTGCTCCAGCAGCCAGCCTGCAAAGGCGGCCATCGTGAGCACGAAGGTAGTGGCCAAACCCATGCCGAGGGCCGAGTCGAGTTTGTTGGAGACGCCCATCAGCGGACAGAGGCCAAGAAACTTGACCAGCACCACGTTGTTGACCAGGGCGGTGGAGAGAATGATGAAAAAGTATTCCATAGGTGTCAGTGATCTCCCATACGATAACCAAACCCAACAATTTGTATGCCAATCCATCTTGCCACCTCCATAAGAACTGTTATTCCATCCGGCAGCTTTTCGCTATCATCTTGAATTTCGGCATGAATTCGATGGACGGTTCACTGACTGCGCCATATGAAGATAGATGCGGTATCGTCATGGCA
>JASFJY010000385.1:0-4226 GCA_050119415.1 Chromatiales bacterium
TTCCTGCAGGCACGGCCGGGGAGCCCTCATGGCTACGACATCATTGACCACAGGGCGTTAAATCCTGAGCTGGGCGGTGATGCGGGCTTCGAACGCTTCACGACCACTCTGGGGAATCACGCCATGGGATTGATCATGGACATGGTGCCCAACCATATGGGCGTAATGGGCAGTGACAATAGCTGGTGGCTGGACGTGCTGGAAAATGGACCCGCCTCGGCTTATGCCCACTACTTCGACATCGACTGGGCCGCAATGGAGGAGACACAGCGGGGTAAACTGTTGCTGCCGGTGCTGAGTGATCACTACGGCAGAGCGCTTGAACGAGGCGAGCTGAGGCTACTGTTCGATGCCGACACGGGTGCGTTCAGCGTGCGTTATTTCGAGCATCTGTTTCCCATCGATCCCGCCGAATATCCGCGTATCCTTGGCCACGACATGGCGCGGCTGGAAGAGCGGCTGGGCGTCGAGGAGCCGCGGCTGATGGAATTTCAGAGCCTGGTCACCGCCTTCGGCAACCTGCCCAGTCGCGCGAAAACAGAACCCGCAGCCGTCGCCGAGCGCGCACGTGACAAGGAGGTGCACAAGGCCGCCTTGGCCCGGCACTACCGGGATGCCGACATTGCCTGCTACCTCGACGAGAACCTGCGCGCCTTCAACGACAGTGCCCATTTAGAGCTGCTGCACGCGCTGCTGGATAACCAGGCCTGGCGACTGACCTACTGGCGGGTTGCCTCGGATGAGATCAACTACCGGCGATTCTTCGATATCAACGCACTGGCCGGCCTGCGCATGGAAATCCCCGAGGTGTTCGAGGCCGCCCACGAACTCGCCCTGGAACTGATCGCCAAAGGAAAAGTTCAGGGAATGCGTATTGATCATCCCGACGGCCTCTATGATCCGGCCGGTTATTTCAGCCGTCTTCAGGCGCGTGTGGCGGCGCCGCTCTCAGTGGTCACACAGGAGGCGCAGGTCAGGCGCCCCAACAAGGAACCCGCAGATGTGGTCATGCCCCTCTATCTATTGGTGGAGAAGATCCTCGCCACTCATGAACGGCTGCGTCAGACCTGGGTGGTACACGGCACCACGGGATACGACTTCAGCAACCTGGTCAACGGCCTGTTCGTGGATGCCGGGGCCGAAGATGAGATGGGGCTCATCTACCACGCCTTCACGGGCGCGAGCGCCCCCCTGGAGGAGCAGATCTACAACTGTAAGAAGCTTATCATGCACAGCGCCCTGGCCAGTGAACTCAATGTGCTGGCCCAGCAGCTCAACCGCATCGCCAAGCTCGACCGCAATACCCGCGATTTCACCCTCAACAGCCTGCGCGACGCCCTGAGCGAGGTGGTCGCCCGGTTTCCTGTGTATCGCACCTATGTCAGCCCCGGCGGGGCCAGTGAGGAGGACCGCCGTTATGTCGACTGGGCTGTGAGTGTGGCGAGGAAGCACAGCCGCGCTGCCGATCCATCGGTATTCGGCTTCCTCCGCGAGGTGTTGCTGACCGACATCGCCGAAGGCAAGAGCGACGACTATCGGCGCCAAGTGAACGCCTTCGCCATGAAATTCCAGCAATATACCAGCCCGGTTATGGCCAAGGGCCTGGAGGACACCGCCTTTTACCGCTACAACCGCCTGATCGCCCTGAACGAGGTGGGTGGCGAGCCGGAGCGCTTCGGCGTATCCGTCAATGCCTTCCACCACTTGAACCTGGAGCGCAACCACCACTGGCCCCATGCCATGCTCGCCACCACCACCCACGACAGCAAACGCAGCGAGGACGTGCGCACGCGTATTGATGTACTGACGGAACTGCCCGGGAAATGGCGGCAGCGGGTGCAGCGCTGGGCGCGGCTCAACCGTAGTAAAAAGCGTCTTGTCGATGACAGGCCCGCCCCCTCCGCCAATGACGAATACCTCCTCTACCAAACGCTGATCGGCGCCTGGCCCCTGGAGTTGCTTAATGAGAGCGATGTGGACGAAGCAAGCCTGACAGTCTTCCGGGAGCGCATTCAAGCCTACCTGCTCAAGGCGTTGAGGGAGGCCAAGGTGGATACTTCGTGGATCAATCCCGACAACGACTACGAAAGCGCCGTCAGCAATTTCATCGCGTCGCTGCTCGGCTCAGGTGAAGAGAACGCCTTCCTGACCGACCTGCTCGATTTCCTACCGCCGATCTGCCGGGCGGGCCTCTGCAACAGCCTGGCCCAAACGCTGCTCAAGCTCACCGCCCCCGGCATGCCCGATATCTATCAAGGCAATGAAGTCTGGGACTTCAGTCTGGTGGATCCGGACAACCGACGTCCTGTGGATTATTCGCGGCGGCGGGCGTTGCTGAAGGCGTTGCAAACGGCCTGCGAAGACTCCGACGCACTCACCAGCTTCACCCGCCATCTTACAGACAACCTCGAAGACGGCCGCGCCAAGCTCTATCTGACCTGGCGCTGCCTGGCGTTACGCCGCCAACATCGGGCCTTGTTCGAACAGGGCGACTATCTACCCCTGGAGGTGAGCGGCCGGCACGCCGAGCACCTCTGCGCGTTCGCCCGCCGCAAGGGCACACAACTCGCGGTCACGGTAGCGCCGCGTCTGGTATTTCGCCTGGCCGGTGGCGCGCTCCCGCTGGGCGTCGCTCTTTGGGGTGACACCCGCATCGAACTGCCGCTGGCATCCTGGCACAACTGGCTGACCGGCGAGACGCTGCGGGGCGAGTCTGTCGAAGAGGCTTGGAGCCTGTCGGCGGGCGACCTGCTGCGGCACTTTCCGGTGGCTCTCCTCTGCGCCGAAGCGGAGAACGGATGAACAGCCAGGCCGAATCCCATGAGATCCCCCGGCCCCACGCCGCAGTGGTCGAGGCGTTGCGCCTGTTGGGCAAGCGGCGCCTGGCCCTGGCCATCCACGACAGCAGCTTCCCCTCCCTGGCGGAGGAGGAGATCGGCCGCGGCACGCCCTATAGCGAAGGGGCCGGGGCCTTTCTCCGCTTCGTTCGCCGACTCGGTTTCGACGCCGTCCAGTTCGGCCCACAGGGCCAGACCGCCCGCGACAACCCATCCCCTTACGACGGCACCCTCTTTTCCCGCAACATCCTCAACCTGGATCTGGCCGGCCTGGCCATGGGCGCAGAGGCCTGGCTGAGTCGGGAGACCCTGCAAAGGCGGGTGACACAAGCGCAGGCCGCAGACCGCATCCATAGCGACCATGGTTGCGCCTTCGACGCCACTCACGCCGCCCTGAAAGAGATCCACCACCACTTCAGCGAACGACGCAAACGGGGTGATGAGGATGCGCTGCGTCTCGACAGGGAGCTGACCGACTTCACCAACCGGGAGTTCGAGTGGCTCTATCCCGATGCCCTCTACCATGTCCTGGCCCAGGAGCAGGCGTGGCGCCACCACCGCGACTGGCGGATGCGCAACCAGGACAGCACCCTATGGGATCTCCACCGACGCTGCGCCGACTGGCGCTTGTTGCGGGAGCAGCGGCTGACGCGACTACCCACCGGCCAGCAGCAAGCCATCGAGTGCTACCGCCTCGGTCAGTACCTGCTCCATCAGCAGCATGCGCGTCTGCGCTCAGCGGCACAACGCAATGGTCTGCGTATTTATGGTGATCTTCAGATAGGCATATCCGCCTGCGATGACTGGAGCCGGGGTGCGCTCTATCTGAAGCACTACCTTATGGGCGCCCCTCCCAGCCGCACCAATCCCGACGGCCAGCCTTGGGGTTATGGGGTGCTGGACCCGATGCAATACCTGGAGCCAGACGGTGCTCCCGGTCCGGTAATGAAATTTCTCGCGGCGCGTGTGAACAAGATGCTGCGGGAGTTCGACGGCCTGCGCATCGACCACCCCCACGGCCTGGTCTCTCCCTGGGTCTACCTGGCCGACGCCGCCGATTCCTACCGGGCGGTGCAGCAAGGGGCGCGGCTCTTCTCTTCGCCCAACCTGCCTGACCATCCTCGGCTGGCCCAATACGCCATCGCCCGAGAGGAGCAACTGGACACCTCCCTCCCCCGCTACGCGGATGGCTGGGTTCGCGAACTCGAACCGCGGCAGATCGAGCGCTACGCCCGGTTGCTGGATCTGTTGGTGAAGGCGGTGCGAACGCAAAGCGGCAGCAACGAGGAGATAGTCTGCGAGGTGTTGAGCACACTCCCCTACCCCCTTGCCCGCTCCCTCGAGCGCCACGGCCTGGGCCGCTTCCGCGTCACCCAAAAGGCAGACCTG
>JASFJY010000386.1:0-4224 GCA_050119415.1 Chromatiales bacterium
AACCGGCCCCTCTTCCTCGCTTCGCCAATGACTTAGCTGACGGTACAGGGATGACATCTCCTGTTCCAATGCTCGTGCATAAGTTGTAGGAGCACCGGTCTGCGCAAAGGGTGTCTGTTCCAGAACCTCGAGCTGTTGCATGGCATCTTTCTTGGCTGCCAACCAGCTTTCAGCCCCCGCGATCCTGTCTGAAACATCCGGTATGTCCAGTTCTAGATAATGGGCAAGCCTGCTGATACTCAAGCCTTGTACGATTATGGTGAACAATACCGCAACCAAGGTAACCGATAACAGCTGCTCCGCACCATCTAAGGTTGACAGGCCCATGGCCAAGGCCAGCGTAACTGCCCCTCTCAAGCCCCCCCAATTCAGGATATGACGATAAGCCATGCGCACTTTTCGGGAATGGCTCCGCAATCGCCCCGCACCGGGCATTAGCCCGTAGATCATCAAACTGCGTGATATCAACATGGCAATAATGACTATGGCTGCGATATCTAAATCCTGCAATAAATTTTCAGGTTGGATGACCAGCCCTACTATCAGAAATATCAAAGTAGTTGCAGTATGGGTGAGGAAACTCCAGAAACTATTAAGCTGCTGCTCAACCCGATGGGGAATAGGCAAGGGACGCTCCCTGGCCAGAACCAGGCCTGCAACAGCCGTGGAAATGATACCGCTGGTATGAAACAGGTACTCCGCGTTCAGGTAGCTGCCGTAGGCCAGCAGCAGAGTCAAGGTGATTTCTATGTAGGGATCGCGGCGTAGCCGGATTAACAATGTATAGGTTATACGCCCAAAGACCCAACCGTTGGCGATGCCGCCGACAGTAGCCATTAACAATTGCAGTGCGCCATCGACTATCATCTGCTGTATGGCGATTCCCGTTCCCAATGACACCACGATGATCTTAGTCAAAACAATGGTGGTTGCATCGTTGAACAGGCTTTCCCCCTCTACCAGGATGTTGAAGTCTTTGGGTGTGCCAAGACGCCTGAACTCGGCGATGACGGCAGCTGGGTCTGTGGCACTCAATATGATGCCAAGAAGTATCGCCACACCCCAGTTGAAGCCTGTCAATGTGCCGAGAATGAGAGTGATTATGCCGGCCGAAATGAGCAGTCCTGGGATTGAGAGGTAGAGTATTGCCCTATGGTTCTCCAGAAGTTGGTCCGTATCCAGCCTTGACGCTGTCTCAAATACCAATGTGGGCAACAGAATGAACATGATCAACTCGCCAAACACGGAAGTTTCCGTCAGAGCGCTCCAAGGGAGTTCCCAATGGGAGGAGATTAGACCCAAACCCATTCCAGCGATCACGAGCAGGACGGGTAAGGGGATATGAAAGCGGTCCGCCGCCGGCTTCAACAGGGCAGCAATCAGCAAAAATGCCAACAATGTCAGTGTGGCAGCGATGAAGAGGTTGTCCATACGTAACAGTATGGTCGAAATATCCCTTTTTGGATCAGATTGCAGATATCCTGCCGACCAACATGGTCCAATCATACCGCAGTGATGCCTCAACCACTGCTTGAGTAAAGTAGCAATCAACCACACCTATACAGTGGGTAGTCATAGGACATGCAAATTGTTAATGCCTAGGTGTCTTCATCCCAGCTCATCTTGAGCCGGGATGATCATTCTCCTGATAAGGTCTATCAGGATTGGATTATCAAGTACGTACCTCTATCGCTTCCGGCATTGGAATCACAGCATTACCCTCAATTGACAGGGTATCGCTGTCGATCTGGACGTTTAGCCGTTCTTTTGACACACCGGGCAAATCGGCTTGCACAGTAATTCCCGTATCATCTTCAAAAATGTCCACCAAAGGGCGTATAGCCCGTTCCATCTCCTGGCGCTCTTTAACTGATTTGGATTCGGTATTTGCTACTTCTTTTCTTTCGGTCATTTTGATAGCCTCCTGCTAATCAATGCACTTCAATCTGACGTGGCTTTGTGGATTCACGGCGTTGCACTGTAATACGCAAAATCCCATCCTGGTATGTAGCCTCAACCTTTTCGGGATCTACGTCATCCGGCAAGATTACTACCCTATGAAAGGCGCCGTTAAAGCGTTCCTTACGAAAATAATCGACTCCCGCCTCGCTGATCAGCTTTCGTTCACCATCGATCGTAAGCAAGTTTCGCTGTATGGAAATATCTAGTTTCTCTGGATTGACTCCCGCAGCGAACAGGTAAACATCGACCTGATTGGCCGTGCTTCCTATGTTTATGGGTGGATAGGTCCCCCTGGCAACTGAACGTATGCCGTTTGGCCAGGGACCGGCCCCGAACAGTTGATCCATCTCCTGTTCCATAGGCCTGAACTCATCGAACAGGCTGCCTTCAATATTGCTCAGTTTTCCGAACATTTGAGTCCCTCCTATTGACAATCATGTATATCCAAATGACGAGTTTTTATGTAGGGTTGCAGTGTTTGCTATTCAAGTCCCTCGATTTATGAACCGTGGACTAATATTCAGATTGGCCCCTCCAATAGGTGTAGGGCATAATATCTACCAACAAAAACAGTAAGTTATGTTTTCCGAGCAAACATATGAGGCATTCCATGAAGGTTGCCATAATATACAATCGTGAGTCACAGAAGGTTATTAACCTTTTTGGTCAGCCAAATCGTGAGAAATACGGCTTGGCAGCGATTCGCCGGATCACCAACTCACTCAAAAGAGCCGGTCACCAGGTCAAGGCGTTTGAGGGTGACAAGGATCTGATTGACAGCCTAGAGGAGTTCATGCCCCGCACCCTGGTCGGCGAACGTCCCGGCATGGCATTCAACCTCAGTTACGGTATCCAGGGTCAGGCGCGTTATACCCATGTCCCGAGCATTCTGGAAATGGTGGGGGTACCCTATGTCGGCTCAGGTCCACTTGCCCATTCCCTCGCCCTGGACAAGGTGGTGGCCAAGATGTTGTTTGTTCAAAACAACGTACCCACGCCTGATTTTGCGGTGCTCAATGCACCGGGATTTGAAATGCCGGAGCTTGAATTTCCCCTGATCGTCAAGCCGAAAAACGAGGCGGTTTCATTCGGTATCCGCATCGTTAAAAACGAGATAGAGTTACGTGAAGCTGCAGACATCATCTTCAAGGAATTCGATCAACCCGTGCTGACTGAACAATACATTGAGGGCCGGGAAATCAATGTGGGACTTCTCGGAAACGGAGCCACACTCGAAACCTTCATGCCCGCTGAACTGGTTTTTGGCGAAGGTGGACCAAATATCTATACGGAAGAAGACAAACGGCAGAAATCAGGACGCAAAGTTAATGTAGTCTGTCCTGCTCCACTGGAAAAAAACATCACTACTGAGGCTCAGGCCATTGCCCGCAGGGCCTTTACCGTTCTCGGCTGTTATGACTGTGCTCGCGTGGACCTGCGTATGGATAATGACGGCAGGCTCTATGTTTTGGAAGTCAACAGCCTGCCCAGCCTGGGTGAACACGGCTCTTATGTGGCAGCAGCGGAAGCCATGGGCCTGAATTTTGCTGGACTGGTAAATCGACTGGTTGAAGTTGCCTCGGCACGTTATTTCGGTACCCCGAATCCCCCCGAGCTGGTACGCACTCATAAGACGGAAAGCGAGCGGGTTTTCGCCCATCTGACCGAGCGGCGCGACCAGCTTGAAAAACGCATCGAGCAATGGGTGAACCTGTCCAGCCGCAGCAATGATCCAGTCGGCATACGCTATGCCGCAGATGAGATTACCAACGTGATGAAAGATGTGGGACTGACTCCGGTAAGCGCTTATAGCGACCCACCTCATGTCTGGGCTTGGGAGAGCCCGAAGGGAATGAAAAACGGCACGCTTCTGCTCTGCCACATCGATGTCCCGTTCAACACCGCCATGGGCGGGGAACATTTTCACCGGGACCCAGAATGGCTGTATGGCGAAGGTATAGGAGCTTCCCGTGGTCCGCTTGTACAAATGGAATACGCTCTCAGAGCTCTCCATCGCGCCCGTAAGATCAGGGAAATCCCTCTCGGTGTGATGGTATATGCCGATGAGGGCCGGGATTGTGAGGAGAGTGCCGAGTTTATCGAGAAAGCAACCGCAGAGGCGAAAGTCGTGCTCGTATTACGGCCCGCGAACACTAACAGCAGCCTGGTTATCGGCCGGCGTGGCCAGCGCCGATATCGGGCGGTATTCCGCGGCAAACCTCGCAAGCTGGGACAAACGGCAAAACACCCGGAAGTTATGCT
>JASFJY010000387.1:0-4212 GCA_050119415.1 Chromatiales bacterium
AAATCCCGGCTACTACTCGGCCAAGTTCTTCCTGCGGCCCCACTATCAATTGGAGGGCTTGACGGTATCCCTCAGGCTCGTATCAAAACTACCGTCTGAAAAGAGCGTTTGAACGGAATATCGTAATTATGCAATTTGGAGAGATAAAACATGGCAGTCAAAATTTTTATGAATGTCAATACAATCCCTGGCGGGTCCGAGGATTCAAATCATCCGCAATGGATAGACCTCACCAATCTTCAACAAGGAGTCCGACAAATCATTAGCGAGAGCGACCTGCATAAACCGAAAGGATCAGGCACGCCTCAGTTCTCCGAAATCACCGTGGAAAAAAGATACGACAGCGCAACCCCGGACATATATAAAGCCTGCATCGAGGGGAGACGTATCGATAAAATTGAGATTCATGTGTGTGAGGCATCTAATTCAAAAGAGCCTGTTATCAAGATTAGCTGCGATAACTGCCTTTTCACAGAGGCGGGGCTTAGCGCTCACGGCAGTGATACTGTTGTAGAGCACCCCACAGAAGTGGTCAGTTTCGGGTTCTCCTACATCGATTACTGGACCAAAGGGTCGTCAGGCCGGCATTGGGATTTGTCAAAGAATCAAGGGTAACGAATGGTATCCGGGCGAGCGGGCCGTGTGAAATGTGAAGGAGGTCTGATTGTAGAGGCGCGATCGTGATGGCGAATAGAGACGATGAATTACGTGAATTTGTGTGCACGGTTTGCACAGCCGAAATGATGGTAGCCCTGACATGAACAGCATAAGTTCAGAATAATTCAGTAACAGCCAACAGCGTGGCAGACAAGCAGGAGAGGAGATCACAGCATGACCTCATTCAAAAAGATGTGGGACAACCATCCAACGGGCGAGTATCCGTGCAGGGATAGTAGCGGAAAGAAGGCCTTTACGAATCAATGCGCAATCCGCATGGGAGTGGCTTTTGATAAGGCGGGCGTCAGTACCAATTCCTTCAAGGGGGCAAGATGTTGGCATGGCCATGCGCCCAAACATATATTGAGGGCAGAGGAGCTGGCTAATTGGTTGAAAGGTCCCTTTTCTCCTTTCAGAAAAATCGAGATCTTTGATGCGGCGAACGGCTTCCGCCGGATATCGGGAAGAAGAGGTGTGATATTTTTCAAGGACTATTACGGCCATAACGGACAGGGTGATCATATCGATTTATGGAACGGCAGCAGGCTCACCGAGTTTCTCTCATGGTTCCACTTTTTCTTCACAGACGGCAGGCACTATGTTAAAGCTAAGGTTTGGTTCTGGCCGGTCGATTGAGAGGCACTGATATGTCTAGCAGTAAGCGACTTCTCTCGGTAATGCTGACGCTAGTGCTGGTGGTGTTGACTGCTTGTGATATTGAGGAATCGAGGCCCGACTACTCGCCCATTCAAAATACCTTGCCGGCAGGTGGTATGTTGATTGACTGGGATGAAGAAAACGTCCATTTGAATATCGAGGATGTGATGAAGGGATTGGACGAGAAGAGCAAGGCGGTATTCTCCAAATCAATTGATTGGTTTGCCACCGAGTCTGAAATGGGTTTCGAATATTTGGATGGTAAGACGGCAAAACAGGCTGTTGACATTATCAATTGCTTGAAGAAAGCACCGCCAGACAAACAAAAAGGTTGTTTGGAATAATCGCTCCGAATCAGGCAGCTCGCTGATGCGTGAGAATAGGAAGTCTAGACGCTGATGTTACAAAAAGGAAAAAGCTAGGAAAGCAGCTTTCTTAGATGGCGTATTTTCACAGGAGGATACGTTCATCGACATTTTGGATTTACGAAATTCACGCATGCCTCGCAAATTTTTTCTGGGAGGCAGGCTTAATGAGGATAAATAGCGGTGTGAAGGATCGACCCATGGTAGCAGGCTTATGTAGTTTTGCACTCGTGCTCGTTGTGTCGGCGTGCGTCATTGCGGACGAACAGTACAGTGTCAAAATCAGCAACGCCTCTCAATGTGCTGTCGCTTTCAGCGGATTTCAAACTGATCGGGGGACGGCCGCTGTTGATCGAGTTGTACTACGCACAGACCGACTAGTGTGCCAGATTCAATTATCATGACGAAAATGAAAGTGATCGATGAGACTGTTTTCTGACTATGCTCTTGAGAAATTGCTTGACCTCTACAGGAACCATTCGCATGAGGTGGGCAGCGAGCTGTTCAAAACAGACCCAGGAAAGTATAAGTCGTATGCCGTAACGGATTGCATTACCTATGCGCTGAACGTAATCGCATACGCATTCGAAAAATGTGGTAACGGCAAGGCCGCCAAGGCGGTCTGGGAACTTGGGGGGAAAGGTACCGATCTCGCCGTATATCTAGTGAAGCGACACAATTGGAAAGGCGTTTATCTCAATGGGACGGTATAGGCGCAACGCTCTACGAACGGTCGTCGTTGAAAACCTATCCCTGGTTGAGTGGCGCGGTGGTAGTACCGCCGGACCAGGTGCATCTGTTGTCGATAGCTTCACAACTGAAGTGCGGGGGCGGCTGAGATGATCCGCCTGTTCATTTCGGCCATGCTGTGTTGTCAGACCGCCTGCGTTACCCAGGCTGCGGATAAGACCATGGTTCTGCACTACGACGATTTCGGGCCGCCTTCCGCCGCCCATGAGCTTATCGGCATGGATTGGTGGCAATGGCAGCCACATGGTGACGCGAGGCCGAGGCGCTACGACATCAAGGTTGTTGTCTATCGTGACATCGAGCCGCGGCAGGTGCGCCAGGCGTTCCCTACGGACCCGCTGCGCGAGCAGGACTATCGTTACGTCGGCTTTACCGATGCGATGCGTTATCTCGAGCGGATGATCACGGATAGCGCCATAGAATCCATCACCCAGCGGTTAATAGAGACGCGCGAGCGGATCATTGGCACCCTTGGGGAACCCTGACGGAGGGCGTTGTGCAAGCTGAAGAACTCCTACAGCAAATGGTTTGGGCGCCGGCCCGGCCGCGGTTCGCGAACGGCGGTGACCAGGCCCTGTTGAACATCCGCAATATCCGCTTCGAAAGCGCCTGATGGGGGAAAGTATCATGGGCATCCCCGTTCATAACAAGTCGGCAAGCCTGCATGAGCAGCTGCAACCCTCGCTGCTCGACCGACTTATCGATGACGAACCGGGCAAGCAACGCGAATCCCACGACAAGCGGGTGATCTCCATGCGTCGCTTGCGACAGTGTGTGCTGCGTGACCTGGCCTGGTTGCTGAACGCCACCCATCTCGCTTCCACCGAGGATCTGAAAGCCTATCCGGCTGTCGATCGATCGGTGCTCAACTATGGCATTGGCGAACTCTCCGGGCAGTTGGTTTCCAGTATGGATATCAGCCAGATGGAGCGTGCCTTGCGTCAGGCGATCCTCGATTTCGAGCCACGCATTCTGCCCCAGAGTCTGCGCATACGCTCCGTGAGAGAGCCTGCCCAGGAGAGTCATAACCGCTTGGTTTTCGAAATCGAAGGTCAGTTTTGGGCGGTACCCGCGCCTGCCCATCTGTTGCTCAGGACCGAAATCGATCTCGATGAGGGAGACGTGATACTCACTGACGCCTTCAGTCAGGGTTAGGGAGGCGCCGATGGATCCTCGTCTGCTCAAATACTACAACCAGGAACTCCAGTTCATGCGCGAGATGGGCGGTGAGTTCGCCAAGGCCTATCCCAAGATCGCCGGACGTCTCTCCCTGGACGAGTTCGAGTGCGCCGACCCCTATGTAGAGCGGTTGCTGGAAGGCTTCAGCTTCCTCGCAGCCCGTATCCAGCTCAGACTCGACGAGGCCTTTCCCACCTTCACTCAGCATCTGCTGCAACAGATCTACCCCCACTACCTTTGTCCCACACCTTCCATGGTGGTGGTGCAGTTCCAAGCCGATCTGTTGGAGCCCAGCCTGACTGAAGGCTTCCGGCTGCCGCGTCACTCGGTGCTGCGCAGTCGCAGCAGCCGACAGAGCCCCACACCCTGCGTCTACCGCACCGCCCAGGATGTCACCCTCTGGCCGCTGGCGCTGCAGAGCGCCGACTACCTGCCTTCACCGGCGGCCATGACCCTGGCCGGCATCGGTCGTCAGGAGCGGGCCAAGGCGGCGATACGCTTGCGCTTTGCCACGGGTGGGGAGCATCTCATTGCAAGTCTGCCCATCGATCGCCTGACTCTTCATCTGAGCGGCGGCGAGAGCGGAATGCGCGCTTTCGAGGCC
>JASFJY010000388.1:0-4211 GCA_050119415.1 Chromatiales bacterium
GGCTCAAGCGCAAGGGGATCAGCAGTAACACGCTGAAGAAGGCGGCCAGAAACAGCGCATCGACCGGTTGTAGATGGTCGAGTACCGGGCTCGACAGCTCACCGCCCTGACTCAGCAGCAGGGGAAAACTACTGGCAAAGAAGGGCGCGAAGACACCCATTACCGCCAGTATCCCCACCCAGAGCAGCCCCAGCCGCGCGCCCCAGCGAACGAAGGTCTGGCCGATTATGCGGCGCCAGTAGGTCTGAGGTTTCACGGCCCGTTCACTCATAGCTCACCCTTGGATCGGCCAGGGCGTAGAGGAAGTCGGCCAGCAGATAACCCAGCAGGGTCAGCAGACCGCCAATGAGAGTAATGGAGAGCACCAGCTCCCTATCCCTTGTCTGCACCGCTTCCACCGCCAGCTTGCCCATACCCTCGATACTGAAGATACTCTCGACAATCACCGAGCCGGCCAGCAGGCTGGGCAACAGGCTCGCAGCGACGGTGATCAGCGGCAGCAAGCTGTTGCGGAAGACGTGGCGCCAAAGCACCGCCGATTCGGCCAGCCCCTTGGCCCGTGCGGTGCGCGCATAGTCCGAGAGCAGGTTCTCCAGCACTGCGGTACGGGTCAGCTTGGCCAGCCCGGCGAAGCCGCCGTAGGAGAGACAGACCACCGGCAGCACCAGGTGCCAGATGCGGTCGAACAAAAAACCGCGCAGCCACTCCCCCTGCATCCAATACACCGCCGACAGCAGGCCAACGAGGAGCCCCGTTGTAAGGAAGCCGAGCTGCCTCAGCAAGCGATAGTCGCTGCTGGCGAGCCAGGCGGCCAGCAGGGCGAAAGATCCGGGTATCAGCAACCAGTGTACAGGCGATCGTCCCGCCTCGGGTAGCTGCCAGACCATACCTGTCCCCAGCAACACCCAGCACAAGCCGATGAATCCCATACGCAGCCGGCGTTCGACGCTCGCCATGGCCAGAAACAGGGAAGCGCCCAGGGTCACCAGCAGAAACAGCAGCCCCAGATCCCACAGGCTCGACCAGTGTGGCATGAAGACCTGATCCATCACCAGCCGGTCGCTGAGGCCGGCGGTGGGGAACCAGTGCCAGTACTGTTCGTTGGCGAAGAAGCCGATCAGCAACACCCCCGCCAACATGGTCGGCACCGACCAGAGCCCCAGCATCACCATGCCGCTGCTGACATCGAAGGAGCGGCCCCGCTCCACCGCCGCGCGCACCCCCACCAGCAGCGCCAGCAGATAGACGATAGGGATGCTCAGTACGTTGAGCAGTACGGTGATCGGCACCCGCTCGGCCAACAGCTCGGTGACCGGGCGGCCATAGCGGAAACTGCGTCCCAGATCTGAGCCCTTGGTGAAGGAGAAGCCGCTCAGTTCATTGTTCTCGTCGAAAGTGAAACCGACAGGCGAGGCGTTGTTGAGCCAACGCAGATATTGCATCCAGGCTGGATCGTTCAAACCGTAGAGCCGGTTGTAATAGGCCTCGATCTCCCGCTTCGCCTCCGGATCCAGGTTCTGTCCCTCCACCAGGCTCTTGGCGCTGATGCCGCCGGGCGAGGCGGCCATCACCACGAACACCACCAGGGTGATCCCCAGCAGAGTGGGGAACATCAGCAGCAGGCGGCGTAGCAGGTAGGTCAGCATTCAGGATCCGTATTTTTGTACTGTTACCGCTTGAGCCGTCCCATCTTCTCTTTCACTCAGCGAGAGGTTAAGGGTATTGAACTCAAACAACGTCATTGCGAGGCAGGCCGGAATCCAGTCGCTTCCGCTCAAGGCATTTGTGGATTCCGCCCTGCGCCGCAATGACAGATCAATCACCATATCCTTTGCCCCCTGTTAAACAAGATGAACTAGCCTGAATCACTGTTGGTATCGCTGCTGCGAAGCCGGCACATAGTTCTCCATGGGCAAGTTACCAAAATTGAGCCCAACCTTGGTATTCACCACATTCTTTATACGCCGATCTATAAAAACCAGGCTCTTGCGTCGCATCAGGAAGGTGTAGGGCTGGTCCTTATAGAGCTCCCCTTCCGCCGCTTGCCACAAAGGCATGCGCTTCACCTCGTCGACGGTGGCGCGGGCCTCGTCGATGAGACGATCGAGTTCGGGATTGCGGTAGTTGATGAAGTTGTTACCCTGATCCTCGATCTGGCTGCTGTGGAACATCTGGTAGAGATCGGTCTCCAACCCGCTGGTCCAGCCCAGGGTAATGGCTTCGAAGTCGCGCTTGTTGAGCAGGTCGATCATTACCGACCACTCGGTGGGTTTGGGTTTCAGCAGGATGCCGGCGCGGGCCAGCATGTCCTTGAGGAAGAGCACCATACGGCCGGTATCCTCATTGCCCTGGAAATAGACCAACTCGAATTCGAAGGGATTTCCCTCTGCGTCCTCCAGAACTCCGTCACCGTCGCGATCTGCGTATCCAACCTCGCGCAGCAGTGCCATGCCCTTCTCTTGACTGTATTGCCTGGGTATCAGGTCTGGATCGTGCTGTTTGCTGTTGGCATTGAAGGGGCTGAGGGCCACCTCGCCGTAGCTGAGGTAGATCTCCTCGATAATACGCTGCCGATCGATCAGGTAGGTCATCGCCTGGCGCACCCGCTTGTCGGCGAAACGGGTCGAGTCACCATCGCGCTGCTGATTCCAGCCGATATAGGCATAGCCTGCCACCGGGCTCATGTACTCCCAGTGCTCGGCCTTCTTCGCCAATCCCTTGTCCTCCACCAGATTGCGGTACTCGATGGGCCGCGAACCGTAGGTGTCGATGTCGCCATTGCGGAATGTGGTCAGACGGGCGCTGTCGTTCTCGATCACGCGCCAGATCAGACGCTCGAATGAGGGTTGGACCGGCCCCCAGTATCGCGGATTGCGGCGCAGCTCCACCATGCCCTTGTCGGGTGACCAGTTTCGGGGGTCCTCCAAGCGATAAGGCCCGGAACCCAGTAGCAATCCCTTGGACTGATTGTAGTCGTTGGGTCTCTGCAGATAGGGCGCATAAAAGTGCTTGGGCATGACCGACAGCCCGCCGGCCAGGGAAAGCGCGTTGAAATAGGGCTCCTTGAACTGAAACTTGACGGTGAGGGGATCGAGGGCCTTTACCGATTCGATCTTCGAATAGTAGGCCCGCTCCCGGGGCGCCTGAATCGCCTCGTTCATAATGAAATCAAAGGAGAAGACCACATCGTCGGCGCTCAGCGCTGTGCCGTCTGAAAAGGCGAGACCGTCGCGCAGTTTGAAGATGAAGGTCAAACCATCTTCGCTGACCGTCCAGGACTCGGCCAACAGCCCCTCCCACTCCAGGGTGTCGGGATTGCGTATCAACAGACTCTCTTGAATATAGCCCTGAACTTCTGAAGCGTAGGCATCGGCCGAGATGAAAGGCGTAAGAGATTTGAGATTGACACTGAAAGCTTGCACCAACCAGTCACCCTCGGCGTAGTCCGGCTGCCGGCTGGCCTGGTAAGCCCGTTGAAAGGCGGCGGGAATACCGGACTCGGCCGCTTTGGCACTCCCGCTCGAGAGGGTTACTCCCTTATCGATACGGGCACCCAGATTCCTCACCTGCCCCCCTATCTCGCGCAAGTCATTGGCCTGCTCGCGCATCAGTTGCTCCATGTTGGCCAGCTTCTGCCATTGGCGGTCGACCATGTACATGGCGAGGATGAGGGTGATCAGGATCACGCCAAGGCCGCCAAAATAGAGCATATCTCGACCGTTGAGTCGCCGCTGCATCTGCTCTCCCCCCCTCACTCCAGTAATAAAATCGTAGACGCTACAGAGTCTATTATGCTTTCCAGGTGCTTGAAAGGCGGCAGACTCCATATAGAGCGTCGCCACCCCGCACTTTTCGAGAATAGAAAATTCCGGTACCTTTACCGAATCTTCATTTTAAGGGACCTCTGATTCATTCTGGCCCGAGCGCGTAGCGAAGTGAAATGCTCCGGATCAAGGCGAAAAGCGCAAGTGATGGCCCACCATTGCAAAGCTTTTCAACGCGGAACCGGGGCATTTAGCCGCACCCGCCGATTCATGAATTGATCAGCGGATCCTTAAACGTCACGGGCATTGCGACATCCAGTGTACGCGTCCCCTTCGATTACACCACCAAGGAATCGTTCCATGGGCTTTTTACAAGACAAACGCATCCTCATCGTCGGCATCGCCAGTAACCGCTCCATCGCCTGGGGCGTGGCCGAGGCCATGCAT
>JASFJY010000389.1:0-4190 GCA_050119415.1 Chromatiales bacterium
ATGGGCGTGCTGCTGTATTCGACGTGGAAGGAACTGCCGTCTTTGCGCCAGAAGATATCGTCGGAGATGTAGCGCGCCTCGTTGTCGCGAAAAGTCAGGTAGACCGGACACTCATCGGGCAAGTGAGGCGAGCCGTCCGCATGGGTATGGTGGAGGATCTCGTGCTGGTTGAGGCCGATCACTTCATCGGCCTGCCAACCGGTGATCCGCTCGGCCGCCTTGTTGAAGAAGGTCGAGCGCCCCTGCAGATCGACACCGTAGATGCCATCCACGACCGACTCGAGTATCAGCTCATGCTGCTGTTCGAGTCGGTTCTTCGCCTTGTGCAGCTCTTGGTTGAGCCGCATCACCCAGAGCGTCATGAAGACCATGAACAGCAACACCAGCAGACCGCCGAAGAGCCAGTAGCGATAGCGTTCGATGGCATCGGAGAGGGTGAACTCGCCAAGGTCCTGGTAAGGTGGGAGATTCAGTTCGCGAAACAGTTCATGCACCGGCTGGTAGTCGAGCGGGATGGTCCAGCCGGCATATTTCCCCGCCAGCGCGGCGGGGTGATCATTGGGCATCTGCAGCAGCGCGATAGCCACCTGCTGGGCCAGGCTGTCGGGCGTGTGCGCCACCTTGCTGAAGGGCCATTCGGGATAGAGCCGGGTACTCAGGGCAAAGGGGAATTCCTCCACCTGCTGGGGATTGATGATATGGAAACCGTTGATGTCGATGGTGCCGGCCGCCGCCATGCGCTCGAGGATATCGGTACGCACCGTCCCCACATCGACCTCCCCCTGCAAAACCGACATCACCACCAGATCGTGAATACCGCCGAATTCCAGGGACTCGAGGTCCCGGTAGGGATCGATGCCGATCGCGATCATCTCGCGCATGGCCATCTGGAAGCCGCCCAGTGATGTCGAATCGACGGCCATGAAACTGTGCCCGCGCAGATCTTCCAGTGTCTTTATCTCCGTATTGTCTTTGCGCGCAAATATGACACCGCCAAAGATTTTATAGGGCACGTCATTGCGCCGGTTGTAGAGGGTGGCGATACGCGATACACGGTAGTTGACTTCCAGATTGACGTAGATGCCAGGATTGACCAGCACAAAGTCGACCACTCCGGCCTCTACCGCCGGATTGACTTCGTCGAAATTAAGCGGGCGGATGGAAAATTCATGCCCGGGAATGATGCTCGAGAGATAGTCGGCGGTCGGCCCCCACATGTCCCGGGTCACCTGGTCACCGCGATGACTGAGCACGCCGATCTTGACCTCTTCGGCAATGGCGAAGGCCGGTAGCGCCACGAGCGCAATCAGCATTGGGAGCAGCCAATGCACCCCTTGTCTTAATAGTCGCCTAATCCGCCACATTCATGAAGGGTATTGAAAACCGGCAACCCAGACAAGGCGATGAGTGGGACATGGCGGTCATTGGCTACACTGGGCCTTATAGGCGTACGGCATGCAAAATCTGCAGGAGGCTGGGGGTCTGCCCCACCATGGCGCTGACTGAGTACAGCGCCAAAGTATATCAATCGCCCCGTTGCGCCTTCTCCTCCAGCCCGGAGAGGCCGAAGCGGCGCTCCAGCTCCGCCAGCACGTCGCCGGGGCCAAGTCCCTGATGCGCCAGTAGAACCAGTGAATGAAACCAGAGATCGGCGGTCTCGTAGACGATCTTCTCCGCCTCGCCATCCTTTGCCGCTATGACGGTCTCGGTGGCCTCCTCGCCGATCTTCTTGAGAATGCTATCCAAACCCTTGGTGTAGAGCTTGGCCACGTAGGAGCTGTCGGGATCCGACTGTTTACGCTCCTCCAGCACTTTTGCCAGTTGTTGCAGTACATCACTCATGTTGATTCCTTGGGCCGTAAAAATGCAAACGAACGCTAATCAGAGGTTCCATAGATCTCACCGGGATCCTTCAGCACTGGCAGAACTTCAACCCACTCGTCGTTCCGCAACTCACGATAGAAGCAGTTGTGGCGTCCGGTATGGCAGGCAATGCCGCCCTTCTGCTCCACCTCCAGCAGCACCACATCACCGTCGCAGTCGAGGCGGATGGCGCGTACAACCTGTTGATGGCCCGACTCCTCCCCCTTGTGCCACAACTTGCCGCGGGAGCGGGACCAGTAGACCGCATGACCGCTCTCGGCGGTCAGCTGCAGGGCCTCGCGGTTCATCCAGGCCACCATCAATAGCTTGCCGCTGCCGGCCTCCTGGGCGATGGCCGGCACCAAACCCTGCTCATCCCACTTGATCTGGTCGAGCCAGCTCACAGCCGCACCTCGACATTCTGTTCCTGCATGAAGCGCTTCGCCTCGCCGATGGAATATTCGGCGAAGTGGAAGATACTGGCGGCCAGCACCGCATCGGCACCGCCCTGTTTCACCCCATCAACCAGATGCTGCAGATTGCCGACGCCGCCGGAGGCGATCACCGGGATCGGCACCGCATCGACGATGGCGCGGGTCAGTTTGTTGTCGAAGCCGATCTTGGTGCCGTCCCGGTCCATGCTGGTGAGCAGGATCTCTCCGGCGCCATAGTCGCTCATGCGCCTGGCCCACTCGACGGCGTCCAGGCCGGTCGGCTTGCGCCCGCCATGGGTGAAGATCTCCCACTTCAGGGGTTCTCCCGCGCCGCTCACCTGCTTGGCGTCGATCGCCACCACGATGCACTGGGAGCCGAAGCGCTCGGTGGCCTCCCTGACGAACTCCGGATTGAACACCGCCGCGGTGTTGATCGCCACCTTGTCGGCGCCGGCGTTAAGCATGCGGCGAATGTCATCTGCGTTACGAATGCCGCCGCCCACGGTGAGCGGGATGAAGACCTCGCTGGCCACCTGCTCGACCACATGGACGATGGTCTCCCGGTCGTCGGAGCTGGCGGTGATATCGAGAAAGGTGATCTCGTCGGCCCCCTCCTCGTTATAGCGCCGCGCCACCTCCACCGGATCGCCGGCGTCGCGGATATCGACAAACTTGACCCCCTTGACCACACGTCCGGCGTCCACGTCGAGGCAGGGGATGATGCGTTTGGCTAACATGGTATCTCTGAATGATTGTGAATGTTGGATGTTAAGTTAACCCAATCATTACATGAATTATCGGGTTAACGCTTCATCTCATCCGCCAGCTTCTGACCGGCGGCCAGGTCCAAAGTGCCCTCGTAGATGGCCCGGCCGGTGATGGCGCCCATAATGTTGTCCGTCTCGGCACGGCACAGCGCCTCGATATCACCGATGTCGGTGATGCCGCCGGAGGCGATGACCGGGATGGAGATGGTGTTGGCCAGAGCCGTCGTCGCCGCTACATTGGGACCGCTGAGCATGCCGTCGCGACCAATATCGGTATAGACGATGGCGCAGACCCCGTCGTCCTGGAAGCGACGTGCCAGCTCGGTCACCTCCTGATCGGTCACCTCGGCCCAGCCGTTGATCGCCACCATCCCCTCTTTGGCATCGAGGCCGACAATGACATGGCCGGGAAAGGCTTTGCAGGCACGGGCCACGAACTTCGGCTCCTTCACCGCCTGGGTGCCGATAATGCAGTAGCTCACACCGGCCTCGAGATAGGCCTCGATGGTCGCCTCGTCGCGAATACCGCCGCCCACCTGGATCGGCACGCCCGGATAGGCCGCGGTAATGGCGCGGATCACCACGCCGTTGATCGGCTCGCCGGCGAAGGCGCCGTTGAGGTCGACCAGATGGAGCCGGCGTCCGCCGGCCTCGACCCAGCGGGTCGCCATCTCCACCGGGTTGTCGGAAAAGACGGTATCGTCATCCATACGCCCCTGACGCAGACGCACACACTGGCCATCCTTGAGATCGATAGCGGGTATCAACAACACTTCAATTTTCCTGTAGTTGATTCAGACAGATTCATACTTTTGTTAATCGCAAATGAACGCGAATTGCAGCTATGGAAATATTTGCGAATATTTGCGGTGATTGGCATCCATTTGCCTTTTACAAAAGTCCATTCAAAGCAACATCACACCGGGGTCCAATGGACGAAATTCTGCAGCAACCGCAGCCCGGCATCGGCGCTCTTCTCCGGATGAAACTGCACGGCGAAAAGGTTCTTTTCGGCGATAGCGCTGGCGAAACCGACCCCATAGTCGGTGGTGGACGCCACCAGCTCTTGTCGCTGTGGGTCCACATAGTAGCTGTGGACGAAGTAGAAGCGGCTATCCTGGGGGAT
>JASFJY010000390.1:0-4190 GCA_050119415.1 Chromatiales bacterium
TGCCGCCATTCCCACCCGATGATGGTTGCCAGCCACCCCATGACGATGATGATTCTGACGATGATGATTCTGGCGACGATGATTCTGGCGACGATGATAATACATCGACCGGCAGTTGGTCTTCGGGTGTCTGTGGTTACGGCACGGCGATCTACCTGCTTGATTCCGGCACATTGAACGAAACGAACGGCACCTATGAGGCCAGCTCGACCGATGAGAGCGCTATCTGTGTAACCGGTTCCAGCGCCAAGCTCACATTGAACGACCCCGACATCAACACCAGCGGCGACAGCTCCTCGCAGGGAAATAGCAGCTTCTACGGCCTCAATGCCGCCGTACTCAATTACGATGGCGGCAAGTTAACGATCGACAGTGGCACGATAGAAACCACCGGAACGGGTGCCAACGCAGTCTACGCTTACGGTACCGGTACGGTTAACATTTCGGATACGAAGATAGTGACAAGTAACGATGGAGGCCATGGGCTCTTTGCCGCCGGCGGTGGCACCATGACCATAAAAGATGTGAATGCGACTACAAGCGGAGCTCACAGCTCGGTGGTCGGCACCGATCGCGGCCACGGTACCATTAAGGTCAAGGGTGGCAGCTATACCGCCTCCGGCGAGCGTTCGGCCGGTATCTTCTCCACCGGCACCATCTCCGCCAGCAACGCGACTTTCTCTGCCAGCAATGCCGAGGTTGTCGTGATCGATGGCGGCAACGTCGTCGCGCTGAAAAATGTCACGCTCAATGCGAAATCCAGTCTCTCCGAGCATCGCGGCGTTTTTCTCTTCCAGAGCATGCCGGGGGATCCCGAAGATAGTAAGTGTGGTGTCGGGGCATGTTTTACCATGACCGGTGGAACCTTCAACTACACCGATAGCAGTAATTCCTCATCGGAAGCAACAGAGAACTGCGCTGCATTCGCCGTTGCCAACCAGACAGCGTATATCGAGTTAAACGATGTCGAGATGAACAATAGTTGTCCGACACTGTTGCTTTCAGCGCAGAACAGTAACTGGGACTACAAAGGCGGTACCGTCACCTTAAAAGCAACAGGTGAGACGCTGACCGGTGACATAATCGTCGACGATGTTAGTTCTGCCGACATTACCCTCGAGTCGAGCGGTAGCAATGCAGCGAAACTGATCGGTGCAATAAATACCGATAATACGGCGTCGAGCGTCACCTTGACATTGGATGACGACAGTCAGTGGGTGGTCACAGGCACTTCGTACCTGACCTCACTCACTAACGAGGATTCCAACAACAGCAACATTACCTGCAAGACTTCCCGTTGCAAGGTGTATGTTGACGGTGTGGAGATAGACATCAAATAATCGCTATTCAGCGTTAGCCTGCCGGCGGGCCAGGGTATTGAACCATACCTGAAGCCTGCCGGCACTTCCAACCATCCCCTAGTGCTAGATCTGCGACTGCAGATGGTTCTCCAGCCCACTGTTCTCTATCAGCCTCTGTTGGGTCTCGATCCAGTCGATCTGCTCCTCCGTTGTCTCCAGAATCTCATTCAAGAGTTTATAATTAGCGGAGATTAATGTTATTGCTAATCGTTATCATTTGTACTATCATCCTTATCAACATCCATTCAGGAGCCTCGCTATGTATGTCTGCCTATGCAACCGCGTGACCGACAGCCAGATCCTCGATGCCGCCGGTCAGGGCGCCAACACTCTGGAGGCACTCAGCCAGCAACTCAAGATGGCAACCTGCTGCGGTCGTTGTACCGAGTGCATTCATGACCTACTGGCCAGCCATATGAACCAAACCATGGCACAAAACCGACTCATGGTGGCCTAACCCATGACCAGCGACCTGCACCACTCCCCTGCCTGGATGCGAATCCTGCTGCAACACCTTGGAGACGCCGCAGTCAAGAGCCGTCGAGGCCGTCGTACCTACCTGCTACGCCGCATCATCAACCGTCCCGGTCGCCACGGCTGACCCTCAGCTTCTAGGCAGGTCGGTAAACGGCACATCCCTGTGCCACTCCTCAATAGCCGGCTATTGATAATCGAGCAAATACCGCTCTTTTCATCCGGTCAACTATAATTGATTGGTATTCGGTTACGGATGATCAGCCTAATCGCTGGCTGACCAATCCCACACAGACCACAATAAAAGATGCCGAACACCCCCGCCATCGAGACTATCTCAGCGAGCGACCTGCCGATACTCCCGGAAGGGGCCTTCCGGATCATCGGCGCCTGCGACAAAAAGAGTGTGGATGCCCTACAGCTGGGCCGGCTGCTGGAACAGGACCCGGTTCTCTCGATGGAGGTTTTGCGCATCGCCAATTCGGCCTACTTCGGTTTCAGCGGTCAGATCAGCTCGGTGGCGCACGCCGTCGCCCTCATCGGCCAGCGTACCCTGCGGCATATTGTACTTTGTGTCGCCATGCGTGACGCGCTGAAACCGCAACAGCTACCGGCGCTCTCGCTGGAATCCTTCTGGAGTTCCGCCCTGCGCCGTGCGGTCTGTGCCAGGGCCCTGGCCCACCAGGTCGGACTTGACACGGAGACCGCCTTCACGGTCGGGCTGCTGCAGGATTTCGGACTGTTGGTCCTCTTCTACCTCTATCCCAACCGCATTGCGGAGTGGCCCGAGCTCTCCGAACTGGCGCCGGACGAGCGCTATGCCATGGAGCGACAGCTATTCGATACCACCCATGACCATGTCGGCAGGCAAGTGGCGGAGAATTGGAATCTACCCCAGACCCTGTGCACAGCCATGGGTCATCACCATCACCTCCCCCCCTCGGAAAATGAGACCGACAGGGCCTATTGCCGCCTGGCCCAGTGCGCCGACTGGATGGCCGCCATCTTCACCAGCGCCGATAAACGCCACACCCTCGGCCACTGTCATACCCTGCTGTCACGGCACTTCTCCCTCGACCGTGAACAGGCCGGACAGCTGCTGACGCAGATCGGTGATGGCCTCGGCGAGGCCGCCGAGGCCTTTGGATTCGAGATCGCCGAACAGCAACCTTTCGCTCAGCTCATGCAGCAGGCCCACCTGAGTCTGCTGGAAGAACACCTCAGCGTGCAGGAGATGAACCGGCAGCTGGAGCAGCTTCTCGATGAGCGGGACAGGATAGCCGCGGAGTTCAAGCAGGAGCTGGGCCTGGCACGGGAGGTGCAGCGCAGCCTGCTGCCACCGGAGGACCGGGAGGAACTCTGCGCGCACGGTCTCAATCTCTCAGCCAAGGCGGTCTCCGGCGACTTTTACGACTTCTACCGCCTGCGCGACGGCCGCATAGCCTTCTGTATCGCCGACGTCTCGGGCAAGGGCATGAACGCGGCGCTGTTGATGGCCAAGGCCAGCAGCCTCTTTCACTGCCTGGGCAAGAGCATTCACGACCCGGCCACACTGCTCGGCATGATCAACCGGGAGCTACTGGATACCTCAGTGCGCGGCATGTTCATTACCCTGGTGGCGGGGGTGATAGATCCCGAGAGTTCGGAGGTCAACCTCTGCAATGCGGGCCACTTGCCAGTGATTCGCATGCGCGGCAAGCAGGTGGTCGAAAGCTATGCCGCCAGCGCCCCGCCGCTGGGCATCCTGGCGGAGGGTCGGTTCGAAAACAAGCGTCTGCAACTCGGCCAGGACACCCTTTATCTCTACACCGACGGGCTGCTGGAGGCAAAGCTGGCGGATGGCCGCCGTCAGAACCTGGCAGGTCTGCAAAAGCTCTTCGCCCGCCATGCCGAATGTCCGCCGGTGGAGCGGCTGCAGCAGATCGTGGCCGCCCTGCGCCCACCCAGCGGCGATGTGGATGATGACATGACCCTGTTGCTGATCGAGGCCAAGCCATGAATCAGGTGACTGACAGCGCGATCCTGAGACTGCCGGCGCAAGCCGATGCGCTGCAGGGCATGCGCCAATGGCTCGCAGAGAGATTGCGGGACTTCGGCCTGCCGCCAGCGCTTCGCGCACAGCTGGTGCTAGCCATCGACGAGGCGTGCATGAATATTATCCAACACGCCTATGGCAAGGGGAACGCCGGCGAAATCCGTCTGCATCTAGCGCTACAGCATGACCTGCTTACCATCGATCTGGAGGATGATGCTCCCTGCATCGACCCGCTCAAGGTCAAAGCGCGGGCGTTGGCCGATGTAAGGCCCGGCGGGCTTGGCGTTCACTTTATCCGCGAGATTATGGACGAGATGGAG
>JASFJY010000391.1:0-4184 GCA_050119415.1 Chromatiales bacterium
GTGGCGTCCCCCCCATCAGCCTGGCCATGCCGAGGATGCCGATCAGTGGGGTACGCAGCTCATGGGTCATCGTGGCTAGAAAGTCGCCGCGTGCCTTGTTGGCGTATTCAGCCTCCTGCTTGGCCAAATGCAGTTTGCGCAGCAGGCTGTATTGATAAAGCGGCAGCATGACCAGCAGAAACAGGAAAAAGAAGGCCTCGAAGGTGTGTTTAGCCCATTCGTTCAAGGAGATCAAAACCAGGTTGTAGGCCACGACGCTGAGAATCGAGGCGACCATTAGGAAGACCTTGCCGTAGCGGGTGCCGTAGGAGACGAAGATCCAGATGTAGAGCAGATAGAAGGGACTGATTGCTTCGTGGGTGAGAAAAATCGCCAAACTGACGGCGCTGACATCGATCAACAGGGTGATATATGGCCGTACAGGCAACACCGGACGGTATATGACACTGAGCAGGGTCACCAAGAAAAAGAACAGGTAGCCGAAGAACAGCCCATAGAAAAGCGGGATATGGACATCGTAGTACTCACTCCAGGCACCGAGACCGATATAGAGAATACTGAATAACCAGATCGCTATACGCACCCATGCAGACTGAAACTCTGGATTTCGCAGCATTTCAGGTCCAACTAACGCAGATTGCGATTTCATGATTATCCTGTAATTTCCTTAAGGAACCTCTGATCAATTCGTGAACCGGCGCGTGACGGCTGAAAGAAATGTCCCGGCTCTGCGTTGAAAAGCTTCTCAATAGCGGGCTATTACGTGAGCTTTTTCCATTATCTGGAACATTTCATCTCGCTACGCCCTCGATCCAGAATCAATTAGAGGTTCCTTAATTTCCCTAAAAACTGTCATGAACTCAAAAGTTCGAAGCTTTCGAACATGGCATTATAGTGAAATCGTGTATTTGATGACATGCCGAACAATAGGAGGGAAGGCCTCTGTCAATTGCCAATTCTGCAACAAGCACTATGCTTTGGATAGCGTCGATCTGAAAGCCCTGCTCTTGAACAAGGTCGCTTCCGCCACCCCGCTGCAATCACAGTAAGTAAAAAAACCATGTATACAAAACGTCCCCGAGATCATAATCGCGAGGCCAGCCGCCATAGCCCAAATGACCGCCGTACCATCAAACGCCGCCACCTGATCTTCTATCTGCGGGTTTGGGAACTCGATGGCAAGCGCCCTCTGGGCCACGTGGTGGACATCACTCCCGAGGGCCTGATGTTGATCAGCGAACAAGCGTTGGCGATCGGCCAGGAATATGCCCTGGAAGTGCGCCTGCCCGAGACCGACGGCAAGCTGGAGCCAATGCGCTTCCACGCCGTCTGTCGCTGGAGTAACAATGACGTCAACCCCGACTTCTACGACTCCGGATTCAAGTTTCTGCAAAAACGTCCAGAGGACATCGAAACCCTGCGTAGCCTGGTCGAGGAGTACGGTTTTCGCGATTGAAGTAGAAATCAACCATTTTCGGCCCAAAAGCCGCGAATCCCGGCAATGCCCTGTCCACCGGCTTCCTTCGCCTGCTGCAACAGTTCACCGCGCATGCCACCAAGTGCATAGACCGGAAGATTGACACCATCCACCCACTCGGCGAACCGTTCCCACCCTATCCCAGCCGATTCGGGATGGCTGGCGGTTGGCATGACCGGTGAGAGCAGCGCATAGTCGAGCTGCAGAGCGGCCGCCCTGGCCAGTTCCTCGGGATTGTGGCAGGAGGCGCCAACCATAACTTGTTTACCTGGACGATGCGCCAACGCCAGCAGCTGTTGCGAAGTGAGGTGGATACCGTCGGCCAGGCCAATCCACTGGCAGCAGTTGCGCGGACGGTTGACAAGCAACTTGGCGCCGAAACGCCGGCTCAACTCCAGGGCTTCATTCAATAAATCGCGATAGGGGCGATCTTCCAGCTCGTGAGCCCGCAGCTGTACCAGACTCAGTCCCGCTTTCAGCGAAGATTCCAACCTCTGCAGGAAGTCGGGTGAGTTTGCCGGATTCTCACCGGTAATCAGGTAATGGTCGGGTAGCTGCAGGGCGGTGATGACGGGGCGGTCGGCGGCAGGAAACTCCTCCGGCTGCATCTGCGCGGGATCGAGCCACCGCAGCGGCTGACCCTCCACGCCCCTGGCCTGACCCTCAAAGCGGGTCACGCGAAAAAAATCGAGCCGGAGATGGCGCTCGTCATACTGGTGATGGATACGGATCAGCGGTTCCATCACGCGGGGCAGGATATCGAGTTCCTCCTTAAGCTCTCGCAGTAGCGCTGCCTCGGGGGTCTCTCCCGCTTCCAGTTTACCCCCGGGGAACTCCCATAAGCCCCCCTGATGCAGGTGATCCGCACGCTTGCTTATCAGCACCCGCCCCTCGGCATCGAGGATGGCGGCGGCGGCGACCTGGATCAACATGGCATTATCAACCCGACAAGCAAATATGTCGTGTTCAGGGCTTCAAGCATGCCCTTGATCAAGTACGGTACTCAGCATTGATCCTGACATAGTCGTAGGAGAGATCGCAGGTGAGCACTCTGGTCTCAACAGCGCCGCGACCGAGCCTGACGCGGATGCGGAACTCCGGCTTTTCCATCACCGACCGCCCCGCTGCTTCGGTATACTCCGGGGCACGCCCGCCATCACGCACGATGCAGACGTGGTCGAGCCAGATCTCGACCCGCTCGATCTCGAGCTTCTGCAGATCGGCCCGCCCGACAGCGGCGAGGATCCGCCCCCAGTTGGGATCGCAGGCGAAAAGCGCGGTCTTGACCAGTGGCGAGTGGGCGATGGTGTAAGCCACCTTCCGCGCCTCGGCCAGCCCGGCCGCCTGCTCCACCACCACTTCGACCAGCTTGGTAGCCCCCTCGCCGTCGCGCACGATCTCTCGCGCCAATTCCAGGCAGACGGCGCTCACCGCCTCGGCCAGCCGCCGATAGGCCTCGCTCTGCCCTGAGTTCACCGGCGGCAGGGATGAGGTGGCGCTGGCCAGCAACACACAGGCGTCATTGGTGGAGGTGTCGCCATCGACGGTGATGCTGTTGAATGAAGGTTCCACCGCCGCCTCGAGACAGGCTTGTAGCAGGCTGTTGTCGACCGCCAGGTCGGTGGCCAGATAGGCCAGCATGGTCGCCATGTCGGGACGGATCATGCCGGCCCCCTTGGCGATGCCTACCACCCGGGCGCTGATCCCGTCGATCTCAAAGTGGCGCTCGGCCAGCTTCGGTCGGGTATCGGTGGTCATGATGGCACGGGCCGCCGCCTCCCAACCATCGATGCGCAGATCGGCAAGGGCCGCCGGCATCGCCTGCTGCATGCGCTCCAGCGGCAGGTTCTCGCCGATCACACCGGTTGAGAAGGGCAGCACCTGTTCGGGTCTACAGCCGGCGACCTCCGCTAGATAGCGACAGCTGGACTCGGCGTCACGCATGCCCTGCTCACCGGTACCGGCATTGGCGTTGCCCGAATTGACCAACAGATAGCGGGGTGTTGTACTCTGAAGGTGGGCCCTGGCCAGATGCACCGGAGCGGCACAGAAGGCGTTGCGGGTGAAGACCGCGGCGGCACGGCCGCCCGCGGCCAGTTCGACCACTAGCATATCCTGTCGATCGGGATATTTGATGCCGGCGGCGGCAACACCCAGACGGACCCCAGGAACCGCGAAACTCGCCTCGGACATGGTTCAACTCAAGCGGCCGTGGCAGTGTTTATACTTTTTGCCCGAACCGCAGGGACAGGGCTCGTTGCGGCCGATCTTACGGCCATCGCGAACGAAGGGCTGATGCGACTCCTCCTGCTCGGTGGAGGGTGGCTGATCGGCTGCGGTCTCCTCCGGCAGTCCCTCGAAGGCTTCGTGCTTGAACTCGAAATCGGTGGTACTCTGCTGCGGCTCCTCCACCACCATCTCCTCTGGACGTTGTACCTGTACCTTGGAGAGCAGCGAAACCACTTCCTGTTTAATGCTGTCGAGCATGCCGGAGAACATAGCGAAGGCCTCGCGCTTGTACTCCTGCTTCGGGTTCTTCTGCGCATAACCGCGCAGGTGGATGCCCTGGCGCAGGTAGTCCATGGCCGCCAGGTGCTCCTTCCAATGGCTGTCGAGGGTCTGCAACATCACCGCCTTCTCGAAGTGGCGCATATTCTTTGCGCCGACCAGCTTCTCCTTCGTCTCATAGGTCTTCACCAGGGTGTCG
>JASFJY010000392.1:0-4178 GCA_050119415.1 Chromatiales bacterium
CCGGTCAGCGATGCCACGCCGGTTGCCAATGCCGACAGCATCAGTCTGCTCGAGGGCGGCACCGCCACCACCTTGGTGGGCGGCGCCAGTACGCTCCTGAACAACGACACCGGCCTGCTCGATACCCCGGTAACGGTGAGCCTGGTCAGCGATGTGAGCTACGGTGCCCTGACGCTCAACAGCGACGGCACCTTCAGCTACACCCACGACGGCAGCGAGAACTTCAGCGACAGCTTCATCTACCGCATCACCGACAACGACGGTCAGACCACTGACGCCACGGTTAATATCGCTGTGACTGCGGTAAACGAAGCTCCCACCATTACGAGTTACAACGGAAATAGCGAGGTTTCGCTAACACTGAGTGAGAATGTCACGACAGTGACTACGGTTACTGCGACCGACGCTGACAACGATAGCCTCTCTTTTACGGTTGATGATGGCACCGATCTCGGCTTGTTCAGTATCGATCCATCAAGCGGCGAATTGGTATTCATCAACGCACCGGATGTGGAGAATCCACAGGATTCCGCTCAGGATAATGTCTATCAAGTGCAGGTTTTGGTATCGGACGGCAACGGGGGAACGGACCGTCAAACCTTCAACATCGAGGTATCGGATGTGGATGAGTTCGATGTCAGCCTGCTGATGGATCTGGATGATGCGCCCGATGAGATTTCCCTTTTGACTTCACTCAATGAGCAAGTGGGTATCACTGCCTGGGCCGATGATCCGGACGGCAGCAACAATAGCATCAGCTACAGCTTGGATGGGGATGCAGAGGGGATTTTCCTCATCGACCCGTCCACGGGGGTCATCACCTTGGCCTCGAGTGTAGCGAATCAGGATGTATCAGAGTTCGAAATTACAGTGCGCGCTACCAGTGAAGATGGCTCCTATTCACTGCGCACTTTCAGCATTGCTCTGAACAGAGCCGTTGATCTAGAGCCCGAGTCTGAAGAGATCTATCTCGATGAGATTATTTTCGACCTTGTGCCAACGGATACAGCGACATCGGATCAGTCTGCAGCCACGCAGAACGGAAGCAAGGATAATCAGGCGTCTACCCAGTCATCAAGCGACGCGGCAACTGAGAGTGATCTGTGGGGTGAGCTCTCTGATACCATTCCTCAAACCGAACTGGACGAGTCGGCCCTTAGCAACAGTGATAGTTTTTTATCGGCCTTGCTCGGCACAGAAGGTCGGGACACCAACCACTTCAACTATATAAAGACACGACTCACGCCCACACCGCTGTCGCCCGATGAACTGCCTCAGTTCAACACCTTGAGCGGTGAATTGATGGAGGTGCCCGAGACGCTCTGGAACCTGCTCGACGCCATGAATCAGGAGATGTCGGAGAATCGGGATGAAGACGTAGAGAGCGATGGATTAGTGCTGCAATCGGCGACGTTCGGTACCCTCACGTTTTCCGCTGGTTATGTGGTTTGGCTGCTACGCGCCGGTGTGCTTTCCGCCAGTCTGTTGTCATCTGTGCCACTGTGGCGACAGGTGGATCCGCTACCTGTGCTCTCGGCGCGCGCTATGCGGCGTGACACAGGTCAGAAAGAAGTAGCTGACGATGATCCTCAAGAGAAGCAATTATCCAAAATCTTCGGGCGAAGTAACAAGAGCAAGCGCAATCGGTCCTTAAATACAGGTAAGGCATAATGGCGTTACGAGTCAGCCCCACAATCAAGATCACACTGGGACTGGTATTGCTGACCCTTAGTATCCTTCTGTTGGGTCGGTTGATCGGCTTTGTTCCGGATGAGGACAAGACGGCCCTGCGGGTAAGAAAGCAGTTTTGTGAAGCACTGGCGGTACAGATTTCCTCCGCTGCTTCGTCACAAGATCTCGAGATTTTACGCGCTACCCTCGAGACAGTGGTGGAAAGGAATGATGAGGTACTCTCCGCGGCGTTGAACAACCATCGGGGTATTTCCCTGGTCGTCGGCGATCACGTGAAGTATTGGGTAGATGTTCCCCTGGATAAATCCACCTCGACCCATGTGCGGGTGCCGATCATGGCAAACCAGAGTCGATGGGGGGTCCTGGAGGTGGCATTTGCTCCCTTGCAGCGGGAGAGTGCTCTCTCCCTCGGCACCCTAGGCGGCTTGTTGCTTTTCGTTGCGGTGTCGGGTTTTGTCCTTTACATGATTTTCATCAAACGGACCCTGCGTGAACTCGATCCGAAAGCGGTGATACCTGAGCGTGTCCGTTCCGCCTTCAATGCCCTCTCCGAGGGATTGATTATCCTGGATGAGAAATACCAGATCATATTGGCCAATGATTCCTTTACCGAGAAAACCGACATTATGGAAGATGCCTTGGTAGGCCTGCGGGCGGATGAATTGGCTTGGAGAAAAAGAGAAAAAGGAATCAAGTCCGATAGCTTTCCATGGCATGACAGCATGCGCAACAGGGAGCGAAAAAACGGGGTCCCGATGCATCTGAAGTTGCAGAACAGGTCCGAACGCTCATTTTCTGTCAACACCGCGCCGATCTTCGATGGCAAGGGCAGGTCGCGAGGGGTGCTGGCGACCTTCGACGATATGACCGATCTGGAGAAAAAGCATCGGGAACTTCGATCGACGCTCAAGAAACTGCGCACATCCGAGAAAGCGTTGCGGGACAAGACCGTGGAACTTGAGCTGCTGGCCACACGTGATTCGTTGACCGGTTGTTACAATCGGCGCGCATTCTTCGAAAAATACGATGTACTGTTCGATTCCGCCGTCAACGAGGGGAGCGGGTTGGTTTGTATGATGATCGATATCGATCACTTCAAATCGATCAACGATCAGTACGGCCACGCCAATGGCGACAAGGTTATAAAGTTCGTTGCCGAAACCCTGATAGTCAACACGCGGCCTGAGGATATTGTCGGGCGCTATGGCGGTGAAGAGTTTTCCCTGGTAATGCCCGGCGCGGACCGGGAGCAGGCGCTGGTGCTGGCCGAACGCTTGCGTAACGAGATTCAGCATAAAGGCTATGACCTGTTTGCCGATAACCGGACGGTGACCGCAAGCTTCGGCCTGGCGTTATTGATCGATGGTGTGGATGACACGACGCAACTGCTCAATAATGCGGACGAGGCCCTCTATTTGGCCAAGGATCAGGGACGCAACCGTGTCATCGTCTGGGATCCGGAATTGACGCGGCAGGAACGGACAGGCGAAAAAGAGAAGCCTGACAAGAAGGTTGGCCAAGGCGCCCAGAGTGGCGGTGAACAGGAAAGTATACTCCGGGGTGAGGTGCACAGGCTGGAGGACATGGTGCGCAATCTCGAGTCGGAACTTGAATACAGCCGGGAAGAGATCAAACGCCGCGAAGGAAAGGATGAAATCACCGGCCTGCCCAACAGGCTCATCTTCAGTGATCGCATACTTCAGATACTCGCAAGATGCAAGCGTTACGAAAAATACGCCGCATTGGTGTCGGTCGATATAGATGATTTCAATAGTATTAATGAGGCGTTTGGTTTCAGCAGTGGCGACCGGATCCTCAAAGCCATCGCTTCCCGCCTTGTCGACACATTGCGAATCACAGATACCGTCGCGGTCATTGATGGAAAAGAGAATAATGAGTCCTCTACCATTACCCGTGTGAGCAATGACGAATTTGCCCTGATTCTAACCGACGTCAACGATATCGAATCGATTACCTGGGTTGTCCAGCGCATCTTGCGCACCTTGAACAAACCGCTTGAAATCAGTGATCAGGAGTTATTCGTCTCCTTCAGTGTCGGTATCGCACTCTATCCCCATGATGACGACACGCCGGCAGGTCTGATGCAAAAGGCGGGTTCGGCACGCTTGAGTGCCAAGAAACAGGGGAACAACAATATCCACTTCTTCTCGCCCGAGATCAACCGAGATGCCTATCATAAAGTCTGGTTAGAGAGCCAGCTGCACAAGGCAATTGTCCGCTCACAGTTTGAGCTGGTCTATCAGCCAAAATTCGATTTACAGAGCGGGCGAATTGTTTGCATGGAGGCTCTGGCACGCTGGCCCCATGAGAAAGTCGGTTTGATACCTCCTTCCGAGTTCATTCCTGTAGCGGAAAGCACGGGATTGATAAACAAGCTGGGGAAATGGGTATTGAAACAGGCAATTCGCGACCTCAAGCTGTGGCATGACAAGGGCTACAATGACCTGCGTATCGCTGTCAATCTG
>JASFJY010000393.1:0-4163 GCA_050119415.1 Chromatiales bacterium
AAAGAGCGGATATGCCTTAACCTCCAGCAGTTTGTCGGCGTCGCTTTCAGGTACAATCTGAATAGAGTCCGATATATATCCGATCTGCCCGTTCTTGACTTTATTACGTGACAGATAGGCGATCAGATTCGGGTTGCCGCACCATTCATAAGGCTTCTTTCCCAGTATCTCCGCTTTTTCAAGACCCATAAGACTGGTGACACGATCGTTAGCATAGCTGACACTGTCTGCTTCATCTAGCACCAGAATGGCCTCGGGCAGGGATTGCAAGATAGATTCGACCCGCGAATGTTTATAGGACAGAAGTTTACTTGAGACCAACAAGCCGTTCTGTTCGCCCTCCAATGTCTGGATACGGCTCTGGGTGGTATTGATATACTGCGTTATACGTTGCAAGAACTCACCCAGCTCTCCGCTGGGTTGCAGTTCCACTCTCTGTATGCCCTGGTCATTTACTATCTCTTCCAATTTTTCATGTATCTTGTGCAATGGTTTAATTTCGCGCTGCAAAAGAAAATAGAATAGGGGGGTCAGCAGAAACACCGGCAGCGCCAGGGTGGCGAAAAACGGCAACTCCTCAAACTGATTGGCGAAACTTGCCTGTTGATACCCAAGGCGCACATAACCCTTAAGCTCACCTGCGCTTATGACTGGGGCATGGAATTCAAGGAAGCTACTCCCTGTATCCGATGATTCTACTAACCGCTCACCCAGCCAGGATGTTGGCTCACTGGGTACTTTCTTATTTGGTATGATCACACCCGGCTTGCTGATATCAGTAACGGCATTTCCTTGCCTGTCGACCACAACACCATAGGCGAAATCTGTATTGCCATGACTATGTTGCACGACCTGCAGGATGCCCTGCCTACCCTGCGCGGGTACCAGTTCGCCCCATGACATGCCACTGAGCACGCGCACCAGACCAACACCCTGGACCTTTGCCTGTTTTAGACGAAGGTCCACCTGGTAGTCGAAAGCCAAATAGACCACTATGCCCATCACTAGAAGTGATGCGACAATCATGATCAAACCTACACGTTCATTGCGCCACATTGCAGAAATCTACCGGTAATACACCTTTTGGATTTATCGGTATGGACTGACAAACCTTCAACAAATGTTAAATGTGATGGACAGCATAGTTTCTCAAAAACACTTTTTGTTAATTATCAAAAACATTAAAAACTGCTCTAGCTAATGGTCATATGGTAAGTAAAGCTTTTTATTCCGCGTATAATCACTAAAAAGCAATGTATATATAATACCCGCATTTAGTGAATGGCTTTCCCAAGTCGAGTGATCTTTTCGAATAAATAATCAATCGTTTTTTACTTATCGGATATGAATCTCCTCAGCCACTGAATCTGGGCGATATGGTTATCTTTTCACGCCGTTCCTACTGAATCCCAACTAGCTGTTTCCATTGGATTCTTGCAAGCCCGAATGTTTGATCCGGGAAGCAATGATTGCGCCAGGATCGTCATTCAGATGCGGATTTGCCATTGAATCCATCCTTACGGCACATCCCTATGCCGCGCCTCAATAGGCGTAGATCGGGTTAGCGTAGCGTAACCCGACAATAGGAGGATGAATGCACACTCTTACGTCGGGTTATGCTGCGCTAACCCGCCTTCATCTGAGCAAGAAACCGCTTGATCCGCTCCCCCTCGGAAAGCTTCTGTGAATCAAAGTGAAAAGCACCGGCGAAAAGCAAACTCAATTAACCGGATAGATGAGAAGACGGGGAACGAATCAGAAAGTAAAAAGTTCGCAGGCTGAACTTGACATGACAGACACGCGATCGTAACCGGTAACTGCCAGATCAAGTCACTAGCCAGAATATTTCACCCAGACGCTAAAATAACAAACTAACTTTGGTCTTTTTATTATTTTTGCAATATTAGCAAAGTACAAAGTGTAACCGGCCTACGCTAAACGCGCCCTCGCACCGGTCTCGCCGTCCAGCCGCGGTATTTGCACAATCATCAATAGGTTGCTATTAATTCAATCGCTAATCCGCATCTGAACAACGATCCCGGCGCGATCATCGCGTTTCCGGGTGAAACATTCGGGCTAGGTTGTTGTACAACCAAGATACCCGTAGTTTTCGTCATTCCGGTAAAGGCAGGAATCCTGGAACCCGTTATTTTTCGATGAGGCCATGACTTCTGGAAACCGGCCTTCGCAAGTGTGACAGAGGGTTTTACAACAGCCTGTCACGTCTACTACCTTTTACTTATAAATAAGACAGCTCGTTGCTTCACCATTTCCCTTAAAGACACTTTTTTTATTAATGGCACTCAAGATGTCTATTTGAAACACGAATGCCCGTGACCGAGGATCAGTGTTGCGCGGCACTTCTCGAATTCACCTCTCTCTCAGCCTGTAGCCAGTCATCCAGCACCCTGTCTCCCTCGAATCCGCGATGTTCCGCAATGTAGTAGGCCGTTTCTGCAATCAGCCGATATTTCTCTTCTTCGGGGCTGATTTGGATTGAAGTGTGGGATGTGGTTGTTTTTTTTGCTGTAGTTTGTCCTTTTGCCTTTTGTGCATTTGGTTGCTTTTTTTGAGTCGCCATCGGTTTCCCTCCAAGTTTTTTAGCAGGCAATAAAAGTGTAGCCAATAAGTTAGTCTATGCCAGAACCTTTAACCCGAATGTTTCATCCTAGGATGTGATTAGCGCGCCAGAATCGTCGTTGAGATGAGCATTTGCCATTGAATCCATCCTTAGGCCCGTAAACGGAACATCCCTGTGGCACTACTCAACAGCTCCCTATTGCTTATTGAACAACTACCACAGCTGCATGGCAAGACGGGGACGAGGCCCATTTAGTGTAGTCCAGTTACACTTCGAACATTGCTAACATCGCTAGAATATCTCATAAAAACCGTCACTTAGTTTCCTTTCTAAGTGACCGAGCGAAACATTCGGGTTAGTAGAGTCATTGCAATACCCAACGTCTTGTTAACGAAACATCAGCCGGGTAATGACGATTACGATATTTAAGAGCAAAATCAAGCGGGATCCCTACTACGCATCCAGGAATGCACATTGATTGAAGTACATGCCGAACTGACCGGCAGTACGGGAGGACTAAAGCATGAGCATAATCTAGTAAATGCGATGTATTAATAAAACAATCGTTTATTAATGAGTTATTGTTGATATAACAATAACTGTTAAGGAAATCCACTTCGGTGAGGAAGGCATGTCCCTGCTTCTGGTGGCTGTGGATGTGGAAGACGAGGCCTTGGCAACCCTGGTGGTTAATGCACTTCGTGGCATTATTAAAGTCCGCGCCGTCAAAGCTCCCGGATTTGGAGATCGGCGTAAGGCCATGCTGCAGGATACTGCCGTTCTGACAGGCGCCAGCGCTATCTCTGAAGAATTGGGTCTGACCCTGGAAAAGGCGACTCTCAACGAGTGGGGCAAGGCCAAGAACATCCTGATCAGCAAGGAAGACTCTACCACCCTGACATCAAGGGCCGATGTGAGCAGATTCGCCAGGAGATCGATGCGACCAGCTCCAACTATGACCGCGAAAAACTCCAGGATCGTCTTGCAAAACTCGCTCACGGCGTGGCGGTGCTGAAGATCGGCGCCGCTACCGAGGTGGAAATGAAGGAGAAGAAGGACCGGGTCGAAGACGCGCTGCGCACGACTCGCGCGGCGGCTGAAGAGGGTATTGTCGCGGGTGGAGGCGTGGCGCTGATTCGCACCTTGCCCAAGCTTAAAGGCCTCACAGGCGCCAATCATGATCAGGATGCGGGGATTGGCATCGCTCGCCGCGCTATGGGGAAGCCACTGCGTCAAATTGTCGGTAACGCGGGCGCGGAGGCCTCAGTGGTCCTGCACAAGGTTGCTGATGGCTAAGGAAATTCTGATTGTCTTGTTCTTTTAGCTTTCTTACAACATTATTATTTTTAATAAGTCAATTGGATTCCTATTATCTTCATTGGCAACAGCTCTAGACATCTCCCGTGGCTTTTATTCCCGCATTTTCCAGTTTGTTTAATGCCTCTTGTAGATCAATCCCTACCTCTCTACAGATTTCTGCGAGGGTTTTTCTTCCTAGTCCGGTTCCTGAATATTTTGCTTCTATATTCTGTGCGGTTAATGGTCTGTTATCAGTGTCTGGATCTGGTAGCTTATGAACTCG
>JASFJY010000394.1:0-4159 GCA_050119415.1 Chromatiales bacterium
CAATGAGGTTGAGAATTACAAAGGGTGTCACGGACTTGTAGATAGTCCCCATCCCTATATCCGGCGGGGCGATGCCCTTCAGATAGAACAGGGCGAACCCATAGGGAGGAGTCTGCACGGCGATCAAAATATTAACGATCATCAGCACGCCGAACCAAATGGGATCGTACCCCAGGGATACTGCAATCGGCGTAAACAGCGGCGCGCACATCAAGACGATGATGAACTCATCAATAATGAAGCCGAGCAGCAGCATGATGATCTGGAACATGATGATGATCATGATCGGCGGCAGATCCAGGCTCGCGGTAAATCCGGCGACCATCGACTGCACCCCCATCAGGAGGTGGAAATTGCTGAAGACGGAGGCGCCGAAGATGATCCACATAGCTACGCTGACCAAGGTCGCCGTTTGAAAGCCTGCCTGCTGGAAGAGGGCAGGTTTAAAGCGCTTGAACAATATGGACAACAGAATTGCACCGACAACGCCGATGGCGCCGGATTCGGTCGGGGTGGCGATACCGGAAATGATACTGCCGAGAACGACCACGATCAGCAACAGTGACGACAGACCGTCGCGCAAGATCACAAATTTCTGCTTCGCCGTCCTGTTTTCTTTCACTTCCTTGGTTTCCAAAGGGGCCCAATCCGGCTTGAACTTGCAGCTGATGACTACGTAAGCGATGAGAAGGCTCACCATCAGTGCCGCCGGTCCCATGGCGCCGAGGAACATGCGCCCTACAGAGTTCTGAGTTGCCGCTGCGAACATGATCATAGGGATGCTGGGGGGGATGAGAATGCCCAAGGCCCCTCCGGCCATGATCACTCCGAGCGCGAGGCGCTTGTTGTACCCCCTTTCGAGCATGGGTCTCAGGGCGATGCTGCCCGACGTCATGATACCCGCGCCGATGATGCCGACCATGGCGCCGATCATCGAGCAGACGACAATCACACTGATCGCCAAGGAGCCCCTGACCTTATCGAGGATCAACTGGCTGGCGTTGAACATGGCGTCGCCGATACCCGACTTGGTCAGCAGTTGGCCCATATAGATATATAGGGGAATGGCCAGCAGAATGAAACTGAAATAGGTGGACTCGACGGTGGTCGGGATGACGTTGAAGATGTCCTCTCCCCAGGTCATATAGCCGACCAGCATTGCAATGCCACCGAGCGCCAGGGCCACGGGTGCGCCCATGGCGAAGGCCACTAGAATGCATAGCAGCAGAATTCCTGTCAGCAGTTCGATACCCATCGCTTTATGCCCTCTTTTCCATCAGTTCTACACCGGTAAAGAGGTAGTAGAGTTCTACGACGACGTCACGAACCAGTTGAGCGAGAAAAAGGGCGCACGCAATGGAGAGTGCAACCCAGAAATGGTGCATTGGTGGGCCCCATTCGCTCTGCCGCCGGTATTCGAATTCGATGGCTTCGTGAAACTTGACGATGCACATGTCCAAAAAGACCCAGAGGAAGAAGATTCCCAGGGAAAAGGTGATAATATTGAAAACGCACTTGGTTTTTCGGGAGACCCTCATGTACAGGATGTCGACGTTAATGTGCGCCCGTTTCTGTTGCGCGTAGGCCCCACCGAGCGCGGCCAAATAACCGAACATGAAAAGGGACAAATCGTAGGCCCAGATAGTGGGAGCTCCGAGGACGTAGCGTGAGAAGACCTCGAAGGCGACCACGCCGGCCAACATCGGCATCACGTAGGAAACGGATTTTCCGACTAGTGCGACCAACCAGTCAACGGCGTGGCAAAGCCCCCTCAGGATTGCAGTCATTGCTTGCCTCCCTATGCGCGTGGGAATGGAGGAGAGTCTGCTCTCCTCCATTCCCACGGTCTGTTGAAACGGAAGGTCAGCCTTTTTACATCTGCTCTTTCTTGAGGATGTCGATGAGCTGCTTGCTGTATTTGTCGGCGTTGGCGTATTCGTCCCACAGGCTCGCACCGGCGTCGGCCCAGGCCTCCTTATCGGCATCGCTGGGATCGGCGCTCCACTTCATGCCCTTCTTTTCCATTTCAGCAATCGCTTCACTCTCCCATTTCTTTGAATAGGTGAGTTGCTCCTGGGCATGGATTTCGGTGGCCTTGCGCACAGCGGCCTTTAACTCGTCATCGAGCTTGCTCCAAGCGCTGCGGTTGACAACGATTGGCAGCACCTGCGCACCGGCTAGCGGCAGTTTATACATGTACTTGGCGACCTCGACGTGGTTGCCGTCGCGGTGGTCGATCATGTTGGAGCCGATGGACCCATCGATGACACCGGTGGCCAGACTGGTGTAAATCTCGCTCCAGGCCATCGAGGCGGGTGATGCGCCCAGTTTGCGCAGGAACTTGCCGTAGGCACCCGGGGCGCGGATCTTCAAGCCCTTGAAGTCCTCGATGGAGTTGATAGGTTTCTTGGTCAGCACGTAAACAGGCGGTTGAATGTAGGGCTCGAGCCAGACCATGCCTTGCGCTCCATAAGCCTTTTCGAGAATCTTGTCCCAGCCCTTGTCATGGAACAGGGTATAGAGTGCGTCAGTGTCGGCGGTCCCGCCGGGCAGCCCGATTTCCACAATTCCGGCGGGAAGCTCACCGGCATGCATGGACTGAAAAGGTGCGCCCATGGTGATCAGGCCGGATTTCACCGCGCCCAAAAGGCCGCTGGTGCCCACGCCCTCGCCCGAGAAGAGAACCTGGACTTTGATGCGTCCGTTTGAGAGTTCCTCGATGTTCTTTCCGAGGTTTTCGTACAGTGCGCCGAATGCAGTGCCTCGCCCATAAAGGTTAGCGAAACGCCAGTTGTGTTCAGCGGCCGATGCTCCGGTAGTCGCAAAAGCCCCGACCCCGAGCGCTAGCGCCAGGATGGATGTCAAAAGTTTGCGGCGAGTCTTGGAAAAACTGTCAATCATTAAAAATCTCCTGGCTTTAAATATCAGCATTTGCGCGTCTAAAAATTGCGCCCCCTTGTGGGTGTTTCGGCCGGACGGATTTGTTTTTTTGCTTTATTTGCTCCGGCTATCTTAACGCTCAGCGTTATGATCCCAAGCGCGAAGCACTTCGCCTCCGGCCCGCAACAGACAGTATCGTTATACTTATATCGTTTAGGTCATGCCGGTTCCACGCGAAGGTTCATAAAGGCAAAACATATATTCAGTGCAGGTCACTTAGCCTGATTTAAATAGTTGATTGCATGGCGGGGCACCACTTTGGTGCAAGGACGCAGTCTCAATGCCATCTAATAGGGCATGCAAAATGATCCTATTTCAAGTGCCTTTACGATGTTATCAGGAACCCTTACACAAAAGAAGCGCCAGATAAGGCAGAAAATGTTAACTGGTTCGGCATGCGCAATGTACTATGTGGCGTTTGTTGCTGGATTGAAGATAAAGGCGGGGCATCAACGGACGTTGACGTTTTACCCGTATTTGCATTTCAAGGTGTATATATGACCTCAGAACTTAGAACACGTATCGCGCCATCGCCGACTGGAGATCCCCATATAGGCACAGCCTATATAGCATTGTTCAATTACTGCTTGACAAAGAAGCACGGGGGGCGGTTTATCCTTCGTATTGAGGACACCGACAGAGTCAGGAGCACTCGGGCGTCTGAATCAAAGATTATCGAATCACTCAAATGGCTCGGCTTTGATTGGGACGAAGGGCCTGATATTGGAGGAGAGTGTGGGCCATATCGGCAGAGCGAAAGACTTCAAATTTACCATGATCACATCAAAGTCTTGCTTGATAAAGGCGCCGCATTCCACTGTTTCTGTTCCCAGGAGCGGATGGAGGAAGTAAGAAAAGGCCAACTTTCTCGAGGAGAGAACCCAGGGTATGACGGGCATTGCCTTCAATTATCGCCAGAAGAAGTTGCCAGAAAATTAGACAATGGGGAAGAACATGTCATCAGATTACGCGTACCCAATGCAGGATCCTGCATGATACATGATTTGTTTAGGGGGGGAGTGGAGATAGCCTGGTCCCAAGTAGACATGCAAGTGCTAATGAAAACAGATGGATATCCTACCTATCATTTTGCAAGTGTAGTGGATGATCACTTGATGAGAATAACCCATGTACTGCGTGGCGAAGAGTGGATAACATCAACTCCCAAGCATTTGCATATTTACAGCGGATTCGGCTGGGAACCTCCCAAATACGCACA
>JASFJY010000395.1:0-4155 GCA_050119415.1 Chromatiales bacterium
ACCATTTACTCCATCACACATATCTGCGTGCATTCGCTTTCATTTACGGATCAAATATTCAATTCAGCTCCATCAACACCCGCAGATGGGCCTCCACGCTGCGTCCCAGGGCGCTGAGCGCGTAGCCCCCTTCCAGCACGGAGACGATACGGCCTTGCGCATATGCCTTGGCGATGTCCTGTATCTGCTCGGTGACCCAGCCATAGTCCGCCTCGGTCAGGCTGACCCCTGAAATGTCATCCTCCACATGGGCATCGAAGCCGGCGGAGACGAAGATCATCTGCGGTTTGAAATGGTGTAGCGCCGGCAACCAGTGAGTGGTCACCGCCTCTCGGAATTCAGCGCCTTTGGCCGTCGCTTCGAGAGGGGCGCAGATGATGTGATCGGGACTCTCCGCAATGGAGGTATAAGGATAGAAGGGATGCTGAAAGGTGGAGCAGACGATAACCCGGAGGTCGTCCCGGAAGATATCCTCACTACCGTTGCCGTGATGGACGTCGAAATCGAGAATCGCCACCCGTTCGAGACCGTAGGTCGCCATGGCGTGTGCCGCACCGATCGCTGCATTACCGTAGACGCAGAAGCCCATGGTGCGCATGCGCTCGGCATGGTGGCCCGGCGGGCGCACGGCGCAGAAGGCGTTCAGCAGCCCATCCTGCATGATCAGGTCCACGGCCTTGACCACCGCGCCGGCGGCCCGCTTGGCGGCCTGCAGACTCTGCGGGCTGACCACCGTATCGGGATCGAGATAGGCGTAACCCTGCTGCGGCATGAGCCTCTCCACCTGATCGAGATAGGCGGCATCGTGACAGCGCTCCAGTTGCTCCTGCGTCACCTCCGGGGCCTCGTAGTGGCGCAGGAAGTCGTAGAGCTGTGCCGCCATCAATCGATCGTTGATCGCCTGCAACCGCGTGGCGTTCTCCGGATGTTCCACACCGGTATCGTGCAGCAGGCAGTCGGGATGGGTGATATAGGCGGTTCTCACTTCAACGCACACTTCGAAATAAGGTTTATTTATTAGGCTTTGTAATCTTTACTATAAATCACAAATCCGATGAAAGATACATAAGGCATTCATCATCAAAACTGCGTAAACTTCGCACAGGCCAGGCCGATGACCTGAGTGAATTCGAGCAGCTTTCCTTAGTCGCAACGGCCGGGCAACTGACTTATTCTTGTAGTATTCATGGAACATCGTAATCCTAAATAATTTCGACGCTCAACAGGCCTTAGATCATGCAATCACACTATCTAACCCCCCTATTCTCTCCCAACAGTATCGCCATGTTCGGCGCCAGCGAACGAGCAAACTCAGTCGGCGAGGTGGTTTTCCGCAACCTCCTCTCGTCGGGGTTCAAGGGCGGGATCTACCCGGTCAATCCCAAGCACGACAAGATCCAGGGTGTGAAGGCCTACAAGACCATCGACGACATCAAAAAGCCGATAGACCTGGCGGTGGTCGCCACGCCTGCCAAGACCATTCCCGCCATTGTCGAGGCCTGCGGCCAACATGGTGTAAAATCCATGATCATCCTCTCGGCCGGCTTCCGTGAATCGGGACCGGCGGGGCGTCGCCTGGAGGACCGGGTGGTGGAGGTGGCCAAGGAGTTCGGCATCCGTTTCATCGGCCCCAACTGCCTCGGTCTGATCCGTCCCGATCGCGGCATCAACGTCACCTTCGGCAACAACGATGCTAAACCAGGCAATCTGGCGTTGGTCTCCCAGTCCGGCGCCATCTGCACCGCCATTCTCGACTGGGCCGAGGTCAACGATATCGGTTTCTCCACCGTGATCTCCACCGGCATAGCCGCCGATCTCGATTTCGGCGACTATCTCGACTACCTGGTCAACGACCCCAAGACCGACAGCATCTTGCTCTACATCGAAGGCATCAAGGATGCCCGCCGCTTCATGAGCGGCCTGCGCGCCGCCGCCCGCATCAAGCCGGTGATCGTGCTCAAGGTAGGCCGGCAGGCCGCCGGCGCAGTCGCCTCCATGTCCCATACCGGCGCCCTGGTGGGCAGCGACGAGACCTTCTCCGCCGCCCTCTCCCGTTCCGGTGTGTTGCGGGTAGAGACAGTCACTCAGCTCTTCTCCGCCGCCAAGGCCCTCTCTTCGCGCTACCGGGCCTATGGCGACCGGCTGGCCATCATCACCAACGGTGGCGGCCCCGGCGTGATGGCGGCCGACCGGGCGGGGGATCGTAATATCGAACTGGCTGAGTTCAGTGAAGAGACCATCAAGAAACTCAACAAGGTGCTGCCGGAAGTCTGGTCCCATGGCAATCCGGTGGACGTGATCGGGGATGCCCCGCCGGAACGCTACCGGGAGGCGGTCGACATCTGCCTCAACGATCCCGGCGTCGACGGCGCCATCGTGATTCTGACGCCCCAGGCCATGACCGAACCGGACGAGGTAGCCAAGACCCTGATTGAGCTGGCCGACCAGCACAAGAAGCCGATCCTCACCAGCTGGATGGGCGGCAAGCAGATCGAGAACGCCCGTACGCTCTTCAACAACGCCAAGCTGCCCAGCTTCCGCACCCTGGAAAACGCGGTGGACGCCTTCTCCTACCTCTCGTCCTATCAGAAGAACCAGCGGCTGCTGCTGCAGACCCCGGCCAAGACCTCGCGCCGTCATGAACAACCCGACGCGGAGGGTGCGCGGCTGATCATCGAGAGCGCCCTGGCGGAACAGCGCAAGGTGCTGACCGAACCCGAATCCTTCGCCCTGCTCGGCGCCTTCCGCATCAACGCGGTACGCAACGGCATCGCCCGCTCGGCCAACGAGGCGCTGATCCTGGCCGAATCGATCGGCTTCCCGGTGGCGATGAAGATCTACTCCCCGGACATCACACACAAATCGGATGCCGGCGGCATCCGCCTCAACATCGCCAATGCCCAGGTGGTGCGCAGCACCTACCGGAATCTCGTCGAACAGGTCAAGGAAACCCGCCCGGAGGCGCGGATCGACGGCGTGACCGTGGAGCAGATGTACCAAAGCCCCAACGGCCGGGAACTGCTGATCGGCATCATACGCGATCCGGTGTTCGGCCCGGTCATCAGTTTCGGCAGCGGCGGCACCACCGTCGAGGTGATGGGCGACACCGCCATCGCCCTGCCACCGCTCAACCGCAGACTGGCCAGCGATCTGGTCAACCGCACCAAGGCGGCCAAGATGCTGGAACACTTCCGCCACATGCCGCCGGCCAACTGCGAGGCCCTGATCGACGTGCTGTTGCGGGTCTCCACCATGGCCTGTGAACTGCCCTGGATCCAGGAGATGGATATCAATCCGTTGATCCTCGACGAGCAGGGCGCGGTGGCTGTCGATGCACGTATCGTGGTCGACTTCCCACGACCCTCCACCGATCCCTACAACCATCTGGCGATCCACCCCTATCCGGCCAACCTGGTCAGCCGCACCCAGTTGCCCAACGGCACCAATATCGTGATCCGGCCCATTCGGCCGGAGGATGTCGACCTGGAGCAGAAGTTCACGCGGGAGCTCTCGGACGAGGCCAAGTATTTCCGCTATATGAGTTCGGTGCAGGAGCTGACGCCTGAGATGCTGATGCGCTTCACCCAGATCGACTATCACAATGAGATGGCCTTGATCGCCACCACCGAGGAGGACACCCACGAACTCGAGCTGGGTGTCGCCCGCTATGTCACCAATCCGGATAAGAAATCCTGCGAGTTCGCCCTGGTGGTCAGCGACAAGTGGCAGCGCCAGGGCATCGGTCACCGGTTGATGCATAACCTGATGGAGGTTGCGCGGGACCGGAGTCTGGAGAAGATGGAAGGCGAGGTGCTGAGCAACAACTTCAAGATGCTCGACCTGATGAAGTCTCTCAACTTTCACATCACCACCTCGCCGGATGACAACAGCATCAAGAAGGTGGATATCGACCTGTAATACAGACCGGTGGTTGCGGTGCGGCTTGCCGCACCGATATACCCTAATGACAGATTGAAGCAGGTTAGGTCTATACGGGTGAAGAGATAAAGGCGATCAGAATAGATCGAGTGACTGAAGGCAAACACGAAGAGATGACTTGACTCTGTCGGGTTACGCAGCGCTAACCCGACCTACAAATCAAACCTCACAAAAAAAGCCGCCCTGCCCGAAGGCAGGACGGCTTTTTCGTGTTTG
>JASFJY010000396.1:0-4151 GCA_050119415.1 Chromatiales bacterium
GTCATTGTGCTGGGCGACGAGGCCGGTTATGAACTGGGCGATGTACAGAAGACCAAGCTGGCCGCCATCGAGGCTGAGTGGGAGACCCATGCCCCACCGGCCGGTTTCAACCTGATCGGCTTCCCCGACCAGGAGGCGCAGGAGACCAACGGCCAGATCAAGATCCCCTATGTGCTCGGTCTCATCGCGACCCGCTCCACCACCGAGGAGGTGACGGGTCTCAAAGATATCATGCACGAGAACGAGGGACGCATCCGCTCCGGCATGATCGCCTACGAATATCTGCAGCGGCTGCGTAAGGGCGAGGACTCCGAAGCCAACCGGGCCGTGTTCGAGAAGCACAAGGCCGACCTGGGCTACGGTCTACTGCTCAAGGCCTACACCGAGGATGTGAGCAACGCCAGTGACGAGCAGATCGCCATGGCTGTAAAAAATTCGATTCCTGATGTCGCCCCCCTCTTCTGGACCTTCCGCGTCATGGTCGCCGCCGGATTCACCATGCTCTTCATCCTCGGCGCCGCCTTCTACTACAACGCCCGCCGCGTGATCGAACAGAAACGCTGGCTACTGCGACTGGCCCTCTACGCCATCCCGCTGCCCTGGATCGCCTGCGAGACCGGGTGGTTCGTCGCCGAGTTCGGACGTCAACCCTGGGCCATCGGCGAGGTGCTGCCCACCTTCCTGGCCACCTCCACCCTCAACCCGGGCGACCTGCTCTTCAGCCTGGCCGGCTTCGTCGGCTTCTACACCTTCCTGCTGGTGATCGAGGTCTGGCTGATGTTCCACTTCGCGCGCAAGGGACCCAGTTCCCTGGGTACCGGGCGCTACCACTTGGAACAGACCGCCACCGCAAGCGCATGACGGAGTTGTAAAGATGATAATCGATTATGAAATTCTGAAACTGATCTGGTGGCTCTTCGTCGGCGTACTGCTGATCGGCTTCGCCATCACCGACGGCATGGACATGGGTGTCGGCAACCTGCTGCCCTTCGTCGGCAAGACCGACGATGAGCGACGCCTGATGATCAACACCGTAGGGCCCCACTGGGACGGTAACCAGGTCTGGCTGATCACCGCCGGCGGCGCCATTTTCGCCGCCTGGCCGGCGGTCTACGCCGCCGCCTTCTCCGGCTTCTACATCGCCATGCTGCTGGTGCTGTTCGCCCTGTTCTTCCGGCCGGTCGGCTTCGACTACCGCAGCAAGCTGGGCGACGCCCGCTGGCGCAATGCCTGGGACTGGGGGCTGTTCATCGGCGGCGCCGTGCCTTCGCTGGTCTTCGGTGTGGCCTTCGGCAACCTGCTGCTGGGCGTGCCCTTTCATCTGGACGAGCTGTTGCGCGCCTACTATACCGGCTCTTTCTTCGAGCTACTCAATCCCTTCGCCCTGCTGGCGGGCGTGGTGAGCTTCTCCCTGCTGACCATGCACGGCGGCATCTGGATCCAGATGCGCACCAGCGGCGTACTCACCGAGCGGGTCAAGGGCTGGATCCTCTGGACCGGCATTGCCGCCATGGCCGCCTTCGCCCTGGCCGGTATCTGGTTGGTGATGGGCATTGACGGACTCAAGATCGTCTCTCAGCCGGCGCTGGATGCCCTGCCCAATCCATTGGCTAAGACGGTGGAGGTAATGCCCGGCGCCTGGCTCGCCAACTATGCCGAATACCCGGTCACCCTGGCCTTCCCGGCGCTCGGTTTCATCGGTGTCATTCTCACTATCGTGATGTCGCGGGCCGACCGTCCCGGTTGGGGATTTTTTACCAGTTCGCTGGCGATCACCGGTGTCATCATGACCGCCGGGATCTCCCTATTCCCTTTCGTGATGCCTTCGAGCACCGATCTGGGCAGTAGCCTGACGGTTTGGGACGCGCCGTCCAGCCATCTCACCCTGACCGTGATGTTCTGGGCGGTGGTGATCTTCCTGCCCATCGTTATCGCCTACACCATCTGGAACTATCGCAAGATGTGGGGCCGTCTCTCCGTCGAGGAGATGCAGGAGAGAACCTCTGCGTATTAGTCCAAACACATCTGCATCTTTATTCACCGGCATCCCGGCATTCGCTGGGACGCCGAACAACCGGAACTGTCAAATCTAGAGGTAAAAAAATGTGGTATTTCACCTGGATACTGGGCGTCTTGCTGGCGCTCGCATTGGGAATTATCAATGTCATGTGGTATGAGGCCGAGCACCTCGACATAAAATGAGGAATAATCCTCCCAAGTAAAAAGGCACCCCCGAACCGCAACTGTTCGGGGTGCCTTTAGTACTTGAAAAGAACAAGCATGTTTGTTTATGTGTTATTGTCACTAAGACGTCATCACGGAAACGAAGATGCATAAACACGAGACACGGGGCATTAAGTCCAGGATCCTGGCCGGTCTAGCAGCCTTGATACTGGGAATTTCTAACCAAGCACAGGCCGGCGCCGAGCACACTACCGATACCGAGTCTAACGACAAGAATATGAACTTCCGCATCGTCACGGATACCACGCCGAGTATCCGCGACGACGGTGAGTCCACCGCCGACCACGGCAAGTACGAGAGCCTCGAGGGGCCTTTCGAGAATGGCCCGGAGGTGACCAAGGCCTGTCTCTCCTGTCATACCGAGGCGGGCCGTCACTTCATGCAGTCGATCCACTGGACCTGGGAGTACGACCACCCGGAGACAGGACAGAAGCTGGGCAAAAAGACCCTGATCAATACCTTCTGCACCAACTCCAAAGGCAATGAAGGGATGTGCGCCCAGTGCCATGCCGGCTACGGCTGGAAGGACGAGACCTTCGATTTCAGCAACGAAAACAACATCGACTGCCTGGTCTGCCACGACCGTACCGGCACCTACTACAAAACGCCTAACAGCATGGGCAACAAAGCCTGCTCAATCATGTTCGAAGGCAAAGGGCCTATCCAGTGGGCCGAAGTTGCGCAGAGCGTCGGCAAGCCGGGGCGCGAGAACTGCGGCGCCTGCCACTTCTACGGCGGTGGCGGCGATGGCGTGAAACACGGTGACCTGGACTCCTCGTTGAAGTTTCCAGACAAACACCTCGATGTCCATATGGATGCCGATGGCCTCAACTTCGCCTGCACCACCTGCCACGTAACCAAGCAGCACCAATGGGCCGGCAGCCGCTACAACGTGATGGCCCATGACACCGAAGGCCTGGGCCTGCCCGGCGATCGGCGCGACGTGGCCACCTGCGAGTCGTGCCATAACGATTCGCCCCATGACAACACCAAGCTGGTGGGCATCAAGCTCAACGGCCATGTGGACAAGATCGCCTGCCAGACCTGCCACATCCCCAGCATCGCCCGCGGCGGTGTCGCCACCATGGTCGATTGGGACTGGCGCACCGCCGGCAGAACCAAGAACGGCGAGGGCTTTAAAGAGAAGAATTACACCCAGGGCAACGGCGATCACCGCGCCACCTACAAATCGATCAAGGGCGATTTCAAGTACGGTGAGAATCTGACGCCCCATTACGGCTGGTTCGACGGTCAGATGCTCTACACCACCATCAAGACCCAATTCGATCCGGCCAAGGGCCCGGTCGAGGTCAACGGCTTCAAGGGCAGTCACAACGACGGCATCTCCCGCATCTGGCCCTTCAAGCGCATGCACACGGTGCAGCCCTACGACAAGGGCAACAACACACTGGTCTACATGCACCTGTGGGGCGACGATGACGACGCCTACTGGGGCAACTACGACTTCGCCCGCGCTATCGAGGTCGGTATGGAGAAAAACAACATTCCCTACAGCGGCGAGTACGGCTTCGTCGAAACCTACTCCTTCTGGCCCATCACCCACATGGTGGCGCCCAGCGAGGACGCCCTGGGCTGCGCCGAGTGCCACAGCCGCGACGGTCGGCTCGACGATCTGAAAGGCTTCTACATGCCGGGTCGCGACAACTTCCGCTGGCTCGACATCCTCGGTTACCTGGCGCTGCTCGGCGCCATTATCGGCGTGGTGATCCACGGCCTGCTGCGCAGGTTCTTCGGCATGAAAAACAGACAAGGAGCTGATCATGAATAGCGACAAAACCATCTGCCGCCAAAGCGCCAGCTTCAGGCAGCGGGGCGAGAAACACTATGTGATGCTCTATACCCGCTACGAGCGCTTCTGGCACTGGTCCCAGGCCCTGCTGATCTTC
>JASFJY010000397.1:0-4144 GCA_050119415.1 Chromatiales bacterium
AGCCCCGACAATGCCCTGCAGGGCGGTGTTACCCATGAGGCTTTCGAGGTAGCTGGCTTTCTTCTCGGGCTTGGGTGCGACCGGTACAGGCGCTTCGGTCGGCGCTGCCGCTTCGACCGGTGCCTCCGGCGGTTTGGCTTCCGCTTGGGGGGCCTCTTCGATAACCTCCTCGGGTTTGGCTTCCTCAATTACCCTGTCTTCAGGGATCGGCGCCACAGGGGCCTTCTCCTCGGCGGTTACCGTAGGCTCAATCGTGACCGGGAGTTCAGCGGGGGGCGCTTCGATCTGCGCAGGCGCCTCTGGCGTCAGGGGCTGTTGCGCCTCATCCATCTTATCTCTGGCGATCCGCTGCGCCTCCTGCATCTGCGACAGCTCATCGCTCTTCAGGGTCACCAGACGCTGAATGTCTTCGATCTGCGCTTCCAACTCTTTGATGCGAGCCCGCAGAGCCTCGTTCTCCTGCAGAGCGCTCTCGTTCGATTCCCGCATCAGCAAGAATTCCTGTTCCAGCCGCGAAACTTCGGCATCGCCTTCACGGCTTATAGCCTCGCCTTCGGCGTCAGGTTTGGGGGAGATCAACTTGAGGCGATCCGGTTCGGTCTTGGGCTTAGCCGCAACGGAGGGAGCCGGAGCCACACCCTTGCTGCTGCGCCAGGCGCGGGTTTGCGCAAGGAACTCCTCCCGCGCGGCCTGATGGGAAAGGGAGGTGGTATCGACGCCTTCTGGCAGACGAAGCACCTTGCCGACCTTCAGGTTGTTGACGTTGTTGTTGACGAAGGCATCGGGATTGTGACGCTGCAACGCCATCATCACCTGCTCGATCGATTCGTCTGAGTGGCGCAGTATCTTGGCAATCGTCCAGAGATTGTCCTTCGGCTGCACCGGTCCGTATTCGCGACCGCCCGCAGCACCTGCGGTGGCTGGCATGGCCGTGGGCTGGCGCATCGGCTCTGCCATGTCGCGGGCGGCCGGGGCCCGGGCCACACGCGGCGCACTCACCGGTTCGGGCGCCCGCTTGAGGGTGACCGGAGGATCGAGCAAGATGGTGTATTCACGTACCAGACGACCCTTTGGCCAGTTCACCTCCAGAAGAAAATTAAGGAAGGGCTCGCGAATCGGGTCGATGCTGGTGATAGCGATAACCGGCCTGCCCGAAGCACTGTACGTGGGAGCGAATTGGAGCCCGGTCAAAAGAAACAGACGTTCGATACCTGCCCGTTCGAAGGCCTCCTGGGAAGCGAGATTCACACGGATATCCTGGATCTCGGCCTGGTCGACGGAAAGCAGGTCTATCTCGGCATTGAACTTCTGGTTTAGTGCTGAGTAAGACTGGATATCACCCAGGCCGAGCGCGAGCGCTCCCAGGGGCGATAGGGCTGTTGCCACAGCCACTGCCAGAGATAGCTTACGAATCATGTTTCCTCCTTGCCGGAAAACACAACCCACCGGTGAAACTCACTCCGGGCGCAATGGGCATTAAAGAGCCCCCTGAACAGCTCCGATAGGTTTAGAATAAACATAACAATTTTTCGCTAACTATAGCTGATAAATAATCTTTTTACCAAAAGTTCAATGATCTTCACAGCATTTCCTGCTATACCAAAGCGAAGGTTATCAGCGACGGCCCAAAGTGAGAATTCTGTCGTATTTTTTGCATTGACCGATACTTTTCCCACCGTCAGATAGTCATTCCCCGAAGCATCCGACACCGCGGTCGGAACCTCCCCCGCTCCCCACCTCGCATCGACGTAGGGAATTTGCGAAAGCAGATGTTTCAGACTGTCAAGTTCTACCCCGCCCGCCACACTGCAGTGCAGTACCTGGGTATGGCCATAAAATACCGGTGCCCAACAGCAGCTTACGTTAATCGCCAGGTCGTAGGCTTGCAACACCTGCCGCAAACGTTCAGCGATCAGGGACTGCGTCTCTAAGGGCTCCCCCATCCCTTCATCAGAATCCATCGGCACAAGGTTGAATGCCACCTGGCGCGAAAACCGCAACGGTCGTACAGGCTTGCCATTGAGCAGCTGCACGGTCTGTCGCGCCATCTCCTCGACACCTGAACGCCCCCGCTCCGAGACAGAATGACAACTAAACAGACTCACACGCTCAATTTCAAGCTTCTGAAGCAAAGGATGAAGCAATGTAGCCGACTGTACAGTGGCTGCGTCGGGCAGAACCACCACATCACCGGGAACCACCTCGTCGAGTAACGCGTCATTGACCCCGGCCACTACACCCACCCTGTGTTGCTGTCCAGGCAGATGCCCAGAGATATCAAGGATGACGCATCCGGCGTGCCGTGCCCGATCGAGCCAATCACCCTCATAGGGCATCTCACCGGTGGCAATCACCAAGTCGATTTCTTCGAAGCCTTGCCCTTCGATATCCGCTATCGATAGGGTTTGCTGCCCGAACTCGACGCTGGTGTCGATGCTCTCCGCGCTGCCCAGGAGAACGATTTCCCCAGAGAGCGACGGATGTTTCCCTATGGCCTCCAGCAGAGACTCCATGATGAGGCCATTGGCACCCAAAATGGCTAACTTCTGCACCCGCTTTACCGAATCCAGTCTCTTGACCCTCTACAGTTGAAAATCCCATCGGAGGCCGATCGACAGCACGACGGGGTTGAAACCGGCCCGCGAAGTGGCCGGACAATGAAACTCATGTTTCCAGCAGAATTCTCAGCATGCGCCGCAAGGGTTCCGCTGCTCCCCAGAGCAACTGATCGCCAACGGTGAAGGCATTCAGGTATTCTGAGCCCAGGTTCATCTTACGGAGACGCCCCACAGGTACATTCAGAGAACCGGTGACCTTGCTCGGGCTCAACTCCTCTACGGTGATCTCACGCTCATTGGGGATCAGCTTAACCCATTCGTTGGCGCTGCCCAGTATTGACTCAACCTCATCTATCGGCACATCTTGGCGTAACTTTATGGTCAATGCCTGGCTGTGACAGCGCATGGCGCCGATACGCACGCAGGTACCGTCGATCGGAACCGGATTGTCGCTGCGGCCGAGGATCTTGTTGGTCTCTACAAATCCCTTCCACTCCTCCTTGCTCTGGCCGTTCTCCATCGGCACGTCGATCCAGGGAATCAGGCTACCAGCCAGCGCAGTGCCGAAATTCTCCGTGGGGAAAGCGTCGCTGCGCAGGGTCTCAGCCACGGCCCGGTCGATCTCGAGGATGGCAGAAGCAGGATCGCTCAGCATGTGCTGCACGGCCTGTTCGATCGCCCCCATCTGGCTGATCAGTTCGCGCATGTTGCGCGCACCGGCACCCGAGGCCGCCTGGTAGGTCATCGAGGTGGCCCACTCTACCAGGTCCTCGCGGAACAGACCGCCGAGGGCCATCAGCATCAGGCTGACGGTGCAGTTGCCACCGATAAAGTCGCGCTTGCCCGCGCTCAGTCCGTCCCGAATCACCGATCCGTTGACCGGGTCGAGTACAATCAAGGTGTGATCCTTCATGCGCAGGCTGGAGGCGGCATCGATCCAGTAGCCCCGCCAGCCCGCGTCACGCAGCTTGTCGTAGATCTGATTGGTGTAGCTGCCGCCCTGGCAGGTGACGATCGCCTCCATGGACTTCAGCTCAGCGATGTCGGTGGCGTCCTTGAGCGGAGGTATCTCCTTTCCGATATCGGGACCCGCCTGCCCCACCTGGGAGGTAGTAAAAAACACTGGCTCCTCGATGGCGACGAAATCGTTCTCCTCCCTCATGCGGTTCATCAACACCGAACCCACCATGCCGCGCCAACCTACAAAACCGACTCGCTTCATTGCCTAACCCTTCAAATATTCGATTTTTAAAAATATTGATTTTGATTAACTAGCTCAATTCGCTCGCGCTTAGCCATGAAATTAAAGTTTATGCGCGAAACCTACACATCCAATTCACAATTAATCATGCAAAATTCATCCTTAATCCAAAGCGGCTGCCACCGCATCGCCCATCGTCTCACAGTTCACCTCGGTCATGCCCGCCGACATGATGTCCGGCGTGCGAAGCCCATCGTCGAGCACCTTCTCCACCGCCGTCTCGATACGCTCGGCCATGGCCGGCTCATCCAGGCTGTAACGCAACATCATGGCCACCGAGAGGATGGTCGCCAGCGGATTGGCGATACCCTGGCCGGAATGTCGG
>JASFJY010000398.1:0-4143 GCA_050119415.1 Chromatiales bacterium
TTTGTGGTTGACCAGTCGCAGCGTCTCCAGAGGGGTCGCCGTACCGGTGAGGGTCTGTCCCACTGCGACGCCGATCTTGCGCGTGCCGTAGTCGAAACCCAGCAGGGTGCCCATTCGCGTTATCCCTTTTTTCTAAAAACCTCTTGGTCTGGATCAGGCGTGTCCGGTATCACCGCTCAGTAGGTTGAGGTCAATACCCAACAAGTCGGCCGCCGCTTGCCAGCGCTCCTGACTGGGGCGGTTGAAAATGATATCGCTTTCGGCAGGACCGCTGAGCCAGGCGTTCTGCGCCAGTTCATTCTCCAGCTGTCCGGCGCCCCAACCCGCGTAACCGAGGGCGACCAGAACGTTCTTCGGGCCCTTGTCGGCGGCGATCGCCTCGAGGACATCGAGGGAGGTGGTTACACTGATCTCCGAGTTGATTCGCAAGGTCGAACTCCATTCGGTGGTGGAATCGTGCAACACGAATCCGCGGTCACTCTGTACAGGTCCCCCCAGGTAGACCAGTTGTTCGGCCACCCTGGTCGAGCTGACCTGAATCTCGAGCTGCTCGAAAATATCCGCAAGATGCAGCTCCATCGGCCGGTTGATGACGATCCCCATAGCGCCGTCAGTGTTGTGTTCGCAGATATAGGTGACGGTGTGAAAAAAGTTGGGATCCTCGAGACGCGGCATGGCGATGAGGAAGTGGTTTGTAAGATTGGTCTCGACAGGCATGCCTATAGTATCCAATCGCAGCGTGATGCCTGCAACCGCTGTGTGCGTTCACCATGGTAATATTTTGCATAGATGTGTCGTCCTGGATATTGCGGTTCCGCGCTCTCGAGCAGGATTCAACCGAATTATATATGCCGATCTATTCAGAGCCGAACTGGCCACCGCGGAGGAACTGCCAGGTGCGGGTGATGTCGAGAATGTCGGTCTCCTTGCGGATCTCCTCCGGAAAGGGCGAGAAGGGAGCCGACATGCGCACAATGCGCACCGCGGCGTCATCAAGGAGCTTGTGTCCCGAAGAGTGCAGCACGCGGATGCGTTCCACGCTGCCGTCGGCGAGTACTGCCACGTGTAACACCAGGTTGCCGTAGAGTCTGCTGCGCTTGGCCTGGTCCGGATAGTTGAGGTTGCCAATGCGCTCCACCTTGCGGCGCCAGGCGTCGAGATAGGCGGCATATTTATACTCCTTGGTACTGGCGCTGATCGCCTTGCGCTTGGGCATCTTGGCATAGGCCTGGGTCTTGCGCTCGATTTCCGCGGTAAGACGGGCAATCTCCAGATTCTTGCTGGTCAGCAGCTGACTGGCACTGAGATCAAGCGGTAGCTTCTCCGGCGGTTTCTCCTGCTCGGTCTTCTGCGGTGAGGTCGCGGTGGTAAGGTGCTGTTGCCGGGGCTGTGGCTCGACCCTGCGAGGTTGCGACGGCGGCAGCGGCGGGGGCGACTCTTCGAAGCTAGGCTTGAGCGGCTTGTCTTGCTCGCCGCTGCCCCGCTGAGCGGTCTGCGCCAGGAAGTCCGCTTTCTCGTCCTCTTCGGGAAGTTTGGCCGCTTGGTTGACGACCATGACCTCGAGACTCTGCTGTTGATGCTTCGGTCGGGTCGGATCGAAAGGTTTGAAGGTGATGCCTAGAATCAAAAAGGCGTGCGCGGCCGCCGCAAGCAGCAGCATCACACCCAGGCGGTCGGTTTCTACATTAATTAGCTGCATGAATTAGCTGCATGGGTCAAGTTTCTGAGCAATAGCGTCCATCAGATCGCCAGCGATGTCCAGGCCGAATTGGGCGTCGAGTTCTCGGATGCAGGTCGGGCTGGTGACATTGATCTCGGTGAGATAGTCACCGATCACATCGAGGCCGGCGAAGAGGATGCCGTTATCGCGTAGCGCGGGCCCTACCTGCGCGGTGATCCAACGGTCTCGGTCGCTGAGCGGTATACCCACGCCGCGACCGCCGGCAGCCAGGTTGCCGCGGGTTTCGCCTTGCGCCGGAATTCGCGCCAGGGCATAGGGTATGGGTTCGCCGTCGATCATAAGGATACGCTTATCACCCTGGGTGATCTCGGGGATGAAGCGCTGTGCCATGGTATAGACGCTGCCGTGCTGAGTAAGGGTCTCGATAATGACACCCAGGTTGGTGTCATTAGGTTTGATTCTGAAAACGGAGGTTCCTCCCATACCTCCGAGCGGTTTGAGGATGATGTCGCCGTGTTCCCTGTGGAAGGCGCGTAGTTCCTCTTCCCTGCGGGTCACCAGTGTGGCGGGCGTGCATTGGGGAAACTGGCTGGTGAAGAGCTTCTCGTTGGCGTCGCGCAGGCTCTGGGGCCGGTTCACCATCAGGCTGCCGCTGGCCTCGGCCCTCTCCAGCAGGTAGGTGGTGTAGATGTACTCCATATCGAAGGGGGGGTCTTTGCGCATCAACACCACATCGAGCTGCTGCAAGGGTATTTTCCGCGCCTCTCCCAGGCGGTACCAGCCGGCCGGGTTGTCCTCCACCTCGAGTTCACGGACTTGCGCCTGACATTCGCTGTCACGCAGGCTCAGATCACGCTGTTCCATATAAAAGAGTCGCCAACCTCGCGCCTGGGCTGCCAGCAGCATGGCGAAGGTGCTGTCCTTGTGGATCTTGATGGATCCGATGGGATCCATCACCACGCCGAGCCGAATCAGGGTACTCATCGTATCTCGGCAGGGTGGCAGACCTGGTGGTCGGGCCTGCGGCGTGCTTCGGTTGTAGTTGGGATCGGATATCGGGTTCTCATGCGCGCCATCTTACTTGGGTCGGGAAACAGAGTTAAGTTTTTCCATTTTGTGTCGCTAAAGAGGCTGATATGAAGCATAATTTATCTATTGTTGCCAATAAGTAATGAACAAATCGGGAAGTGTATTCTTGATGCAGACAGACTCTCTTGCTATTTTGGCAACGATTTATACATTTTTTTTAGGAATTGGCCTGAAGGAGAGCAATACAGCGACTGGCCCGATCACCCGGATGAGGTGGGCGTGATAGTACTCAAAATACCGAGGCATGATCCCGATGTCTATCCGCTCAGTTTATCCTAACGTCTTGTTTAGTGGGGTATTTAGGCGCGTCTTGTCGGCCATGCTGCTGGTGGCGTTGGGTAGTCTGCAACTGCACGCGGAAGAAAACCCAAACCTCTCGGCCAGCTTGCAGGTAGCGCATAAGGTCGAGGCTGAGACTCGGCTGACTTTGAATAAGACGGGTGAACCGGTATCTGCCCCAGAGGGTGATCTCGGCCCGCAAGCGTTTGCAGAGGGCCTCAAGACGCGCTACAAGGGAAGCCATACCTTTCTCAAGAATAGAAATCGTGAGAATGGCAGCCTGGAGTATCGTGAGGGTGCCTTGAGCGACGAGATCCAGAAAGGAGCATGGATCGTTTTCTCTATCAGTAACGCAGGATAGAAAGCTTTTGTATCAGGAAAACCCAGACAAGTTTGTACCGAGATGGAGATCCATGAAGCTGCTGTTGCTGCGTCACCTCATAACGTTCAGCACGCTGTTGTTGGCACTGTCGGTCTCCGCAGAGGAACTGGGTTTTGCTGAAGCGGAGGTCATCGACCTGACCGCGGAGAAGTCCTTTCCGCATATCATCCATGAAGGCCGGTCGGTCAAGGCTCAGCGCGTCCAGGAGCCCGACGATAAGTTCAAAGGTTCCTTCGCCACGACGGTACCCAAGTGTCCGCCGTTTTCTATTCAGCCTGAGCAGGTCGACCCCCGTGTCACCACCGCTGCCAAGCTGGAGTTGTTTGGCGAGGTGTGCTGCCTCAATGAGGGTACAATAACCCGCATAATCGAGCAGATGGGCTTCATGGAGGGAGATTTCAAGACGGGGCACTGGCGTTTTTCGAACGTCGAGAAACTGGTGTTCTGGTGTAACAGATCGGCCTGTGGGCAATCCCTCAGGGAGATCAAAGGCGTGTTTAAAACCGGTTGCCCGCACGAAAATGCCCTCTATTTCAGGAGTGGTATGCAAATGGGACAACTGTGGGGGGCTGACCACAGTGTTACCGGGATGAGCATGATGGTTATTTGAAGTGTCAGTCACATGAGGGTTTCAAAGTGAGTACTGATGAGACTGGAGTGGACATCTCCGGCGTCAAAGTGATGGTGATAGACGATAGCAAGACTATCCGAC
>JASFJY010000399.1:0-4124 GCA_050119415.1 Chromatiales bacterium
CCCGCATTCGAGAGCTCCTCACCCAGGGGGATTTCGCCACCGCCAGTCAGTATCTGGGCCGCCCCTACTGTATTTGCGGGCGTATCGGTCATGGCGACAAGCGCGGTCGAGTCATCGGTTTTCCGACCCTCAATGTGAATCTGCACCGGCGGGTCAGTCCGCTGCAGGGCGTCTATGCGGTGAAGGTCGAGGGTCTGCAGGACCGGCCCATTCCCGGCGTGGCCAATATCGGGGTACGCCCGACCGTGGAGGGTGATCCGCGCTATCTGTTGGAGGTCCACCTGTTTGGCTTCGATCGTAGCGTCTACAGCGAACATATCAGCGTGGAGTTCATCCGCAAGTTGCGTGATGAGCAGCGTTTCGAAAACTTCGCGGCGCTGCGCCGGCAAATTTTGTTGGACGTTGCTGCAGCCAGAGAGACACTCGGCGTGACCGACTTGGCGCCTCAAGGGTGAACGGACCGATTTCTGTCGGCCGGTTCACAGGCCAAGCCGGACAAAAAAGCTGTTGAAACTTTTGCGCCAATGGCGGAATTACGTTTCAATACAATATTTTTTCGCACACTTTAAACAGGCGGCCGTACGTGAGCGACTACAAACAGACACTCAATCTTCCACAGACCGACTTTCCCATGCGGGGCAACCTGGCGCAGCGCGAGCCGGAGATGTTGAAACGCTGGCATGAGATCGGCCTCTATAAAAAGGTGCGCGAGGTCTGTGCCGGGCGGCCGGGCTTTATCCTGCACGACGGTCCCCCTTACGCCAACGGCGAGATCCACATCGGCCATGCGGTGAACAAGATTCTCAAGGACATCATTGTCAAGAGCCGTACCCTGGACGGATTCGACGCCCCCTATGTACCGGGCTGGGACTGCCACGGCCTACCCATCGAGCTGCAGGTGGAGAAGAAGATCGGCAAGCCGGGCAAGAAGGTCACCACCAGCCAGTTCCGACAGGCCTGTCGCGAGTATGCCCGCTCACAGGTGGACGGTCAGCGCAGCGACTTCATTCGTCTCGGGGTGATGGGCGATTGGGAGAACTCCTACCTGACGATGGATCATCGCTTCGAGGCCGACATCATTCGCGCCCTCGGCATAATCGTCGCCAACAACCATGTGCAGAAGGGCTACAAGCCTGTCCACTGGTGCACCGACTGCGGTTCCGCCTTGGCCGAGGCGGAGGTGGAGTACCAGGACAAGGACTCCTTTGCCATCGATGTGCGTTTCGCCGTGGCTGATGAGGAGGATTTCCTCAATCGTTGCCACCATACCCCGAAGGGCTGCGGCCAGGGGCCCCTCTCGGTGGTGATTTGGACTACCACTCCCTGGACCCTGCCGGCCAATCAGGCGGTGGCGCTCAATCCGTCACTGGAATATGCGGTGGTGGAGTGTGAGGGAGCCCGGGGTAAAGAGCGCATGCTGGTCGCTGACGCCATGCTCAAGGATGTGATGGACCGCTACGGCATTGAACATTATCACGTAGTGGGCTACGCCAAGGGCGAGTCCTTCGAGGGGATTCAGCTGCAGCACCCCTTCTATCACCGTAAGGTGCCGGTAATCCTTGGCGAGCACGTCACCCTGGAGGCCGGTACCGGTGCTGTTCACACCGCCCCGGGCCACGGCCTAGAGGACTATGTGGTGGGTACCCGCTACAAACTGCCGGTGGATAACCCGGTGGGTGGCAACGGCTGCTTCGTGGAGGGCACCGAGCTGTTCGAGGGGCAGCACGTGCTGTCGGCCAACGAGAAGGTGATCGAGGTGTTGCAGGAGCGCGGTGCGCTGGTTCACGAGGAGCGGCTGCGTCACAGCTATCCCCACTGCTGGCGCCACAAGACGCCGATCATCTTTCGCGCCACGCCCCAATGGTTCATCAGCATGGAGCAGAACGGCCTGCGCCAGGCGGCCCTGCGCGAGATCGACAAGGTCGACTGGATGCCCGATTGGGGCAAGGCGCGTATCCAGGGCATGGTGGAAAACCGTCCCGATTGGTGCATCTCGCGCCAACGCACCTGGGGGGTGCCGATCACCCTTTTCGTGCACAAACAGAGCGGAGAGCTTCACCCCGACACCCAGTCGCTGCTGGAACAGGTAGCGCGGCGGGTCGAGGCCGAGGGCTTCGAGGCCTGGTTCAAGCTGGAACCCGAAGAGCTGTTGGGCGAGACGGCGGGCGACTACGAGAAGACCCATGACACCCTGGATGTCTGGTTCGATTCCGGCGTCACCCACCAATGCGTGCTGCGCACCCGCGACGGGCTCGGTTTTCCCGCTGATCTCTATCTGGAGGGTTCCGACCAGCATCGCGGCTGGTTCCAGTCATCACTGATGACATCGGTGGCGATGAACGGCTGCGCCCCCTACACGGGGGTGCTGACCCACGGCTTCACGGTGGATGCCGAAGGGCGCAAGATGTCCAAGTCGCTGGGCAACGTGGTGGCGCCGCAGAAGGTGCTGAAGACCCTGGGCGCCGATATTGTCCGCCTGTGGGTGGCGGCCACCGATTATCGCAACGAGATGAGCGTCTCCGACGAGATCCTCAAGCGCACCGCCGACGCCTACCGGCGCATCCGCAACACGGCGCGTTTTCTGCTCTCCAATCTGAACGGTTTCGATCCGGCGCAGAACCTGGTCGCCCCCGAAGCGATGATTGAACTCGACCGCTGGGCGGTGGATCGCACCCTGCAGCTGCAGCAGGAGATCACCGACGCCTATGCCAACTACCAGTTCCATCTTATCTATCAGAAAATCCATAACTTCTGCGTCAACGAGATGGGCGGCTTCTATCTCGACGTGATCAAGGACCGGCAGTACACCACCCAGGCCGAAAGCCTGCCGCGCCGCTCCTGCCAGAGTGCCATGTACCACATCATCGAGGCGATGGTGCGCTGGCTGGCGCCGATCCTCAGTTTTACCGCAGACGAGATCTGGCAATCGATGCCGGGTGAGCGCGGTGAGAGTGTCTTTCTCGAGACTTGGTACGAGGGGCTCTTTCCATTGGACCCGAACGCCCCTTTCAATCGTGACTTCTGGCAGCGGGTGATCGGTCTGCGCGAGTCGGTGGGTGGGGTGATGGAGTCCTTCCGCGCGGCCGGCAACTCATCGCTGGACGCGGAGTTGGAACTCTATTGTGGCGACACGCTCAAACAGCAGTTACAACGCCTCGGCGATGAATTACGCTTCGTGCTCATTACTTCCGACGCGCGGCTTCATGCCCTGGACGACAAGCCGTCCGAGGCTGTGGCGACCGACGATCCGGAGTTGGCGGTGGTGGTGCAGGCGTCGCCTCATGGCAAGTGTGTGCGTTGTTGGCACCATCGGCAGGATGTGGGGAGCAATAGTGATCATCCGGAGCTTTGTGGACGTTGTGTGGATAACGTGGCCGGCGAGGGCGAACAGCGCCGCTTCGCCTGAATGTCCGCAACCGGGATAACAGAATGATCCGTTGGCTCTGGCTCTCGCTATTTGTCATCCTGCTCGATCAGGGCAGTAAACAGATCGCCAATACGCTCATGATCGAGGGAGAGGTCCAGGTGCTGCTGCCCTTTTTCAATTTGACCCTGGCCTACAATCCGGGCGCCGCATTCAGCTTTCTGAGCGACCAGGGCGGCTGGCAGCGCTATTTCTTCATCGTACTGGCGCTCGTGGTCACGGCTGTGATGCTGGTCTGGTTGTCCAGGCTGAAGCGTGAAGAGGGTTGGATAGCCGCCGCCCTTGGACTGATTATCGGCGGCGCCGTGGGTAATCTGATCGATCGCATCTGGCTCGGTCATGTCATCGACTTCATACAGCTCCACTATGCGGATCTCTATTGGCCCGCCTTCAATGTGGCCGATTCGGCCATCTTCCTGGGCGTGGCGATCATGTTGCTGGATTCCCTGGTGTTATCGGCGAGACGGCGCTGATGTGGCGTCGATGGACGCCACTCCTGAACACCGTTTAGCAACGACTCATCAATTCCCTTTGCCGCTTCCTGTTCTGCTTGCGATTCAGTGGTGATTTATCGGCCATGTCTGAGGATGCGGGGGCGAGGCCGTGCCAATTTCCGCACATTGTCTAAATCGCGCAACAAATACGAAGCAACTTCCCCCCGCATGAAGCTCATGTCATCAAGGCGTTAGCCGGAAAACCC
>JASFJY010000400.1:0-4118 GCA_050119415.1 Chromatiales bacterium
TGTGGTAATGATCAAACCGGCGATAGACGCGGCATTCTGTAGTGCCGAGCGAACGACCTTGGTGGGATCCAGGATGCCCATCTCGACCAAATCACCCCAGGGATTTATTGTCTGCAGCTCGGCTGCGCTCTACCCAGGTCGTAAATCGCAATCTTGGCTTCACCCGGACGCTTGTCCATGCCATAAGCCAGGGCAGCCGCCGTAGATTCATTAATGATACGCTCCATAACCGCGACATAGGAGTTGGTGGTGCCGAGGTCGATACCGATGATCTTGCTCATGGCAGATTCCCAAATATTCCTTTAGTTACGTGGCACTCTTACAAAAAATAGTGAATAACAACGTCTTCCCTTTGAGTGATTGCAAATCGATCCCAGGCATTGGCTTAATATGACACAGCATTTCGAAAGTCGCTTCAAAGGATTGGTCGGTGCAAGCCATTCATTAAAAGCGGCTTGCCGCAAACAGGCGTTTCGACGAACGCCGAATCTGGGTGCTGTAGTACAGTTACTCAACTAGCCTGTCATCCAAACGCTATAGTGGATTTTTTAACTGCAATATCCTGTAGTTTATGATCCTTGGGAAACTTATCAAACCATTGCTTGTGTCTGATTCTTGCTTTTCGCACCATTCAGTCGATTTCAGCCACCCTAGGATGTTGATTGACAACGGAAGAGGAGACTCCCTGCTCAACGCCGCGCCTTTGTTCCTGAACCGGTAGCGTATTCTTGATAAAAAAATGATCTTTCTGGAGGGACAAACCTTTTGCGTTTGATTCTAATAGACTATCTGGCGTATTTCGCGGTAGGAGTTGATGAAGATCCCCATGATATCTGATCACAATGATGCGCATGTCGATATCCAGCAGGTGCTGAATACACCTGGGGCGGTCAAGGGTGTCCGGCGCTGGCGCTGGCTGGTCTATCCGACACTTGCGTTGGCGCTGGGCGGATTGGCCTATCTCTGGTGGGCGCCCTCGAACGGCACACGCTTAAGCTACCAGACCCGCGCGGTAATAAGGGGCGATATCACGGTGACGGTGACCGCCACCGGTACCCTGGAGCCGTTGAACCAAGTGGATGTGGGCAGCGAGCTCTCCGGCACCGTTGAGCAGGTGTTGGTGGACTACAACGACCAGGTGGAGGCGGGAGAGGTGCTGGCCAGACTCAACACCGACCGGCTCCAGGCCGATGTGGTCGAGGCCCGCGCCTCCCTGGCCTCGAAGCGGGCGAAACAGCAGGAGGCCGAGGCGACGGTGCTGGAGACGCGTCTCGCCTTCGAGCGCTGCGAGAAGCTGGCGGCGCGGCAGCTCTGCTCGGGCGAGGAGCTGGACAAGACCCGGGCCGAGTCGATGCGCGCCCGTGCGGTGGCCGCCAGCGCCAAGGCCGAGGTGGCGGTGGCGCAGGCGACCCTGGAGGGCAAGGAGACCGACCTGGAGAAGGCCAGCATTCGCTCCCCCATCAACGGCCTGGTGCTGTTGCGCCAGATCGAGCCGGGCCAGACCGTGGCCGCCTCGTTGCAGGCCCCGGTGCTCTTTACCCTGGCCGAGGACCTGAGGCAGATGGCGCTGCACGTGGCGGTCGACGAGGCCGATGTGGGGCAGGTGACCGAAGGGCAGCAGGCGGAGTTCACCGTCGACGCCTATCCCGAGCGCCGTTTCCCCGCCCGCCTCACCCAGGTGAGATTCGCCCCCCAAACGGTCGACGGAGTAGTGACCTATGAAACCCTGCTGGCGGTGGATAATTCGGATCTCGTCCTGCGCCCGGGCATGACTGCCACGGCGGTGATCACGGTGCAGAACCTCAGCGATGTGATCCTGCTGCCCAATGCGGCGTTGCGTTTCATCCCACCGGCCGACAACAACGAACAACGCAGCCGCCGTGGCATTTTCGGCACGCTCTTTCCGCGCCCCCCCATGACCTCGCGCCGCAGCAACCAGGCCCGCGATGGCGGCCAGCAGGTCTGGGTGCTGAAGCAGGGCGAACCGGTGGCGCTGAAGGTGAAGACCGGCGCCAGCGACGGCAGGTTCACACGTCTGATCGAAGGGCAACTGGCGTCCGGCGACGAGGTGATCGTCGATACGGCCGGAAAGCCGCAATGACCAACCCACAGTCCTCCCGGCCACCCCTGATCGCCCTGCGGCAGGTCACCCGGATCTATGGCCAGGCCCAGGCGGCGGTGCATGCCCTGCGGGGAATCGACCTAGAGATCGGGCGGGGCGACTTCCTGGCCCTGATGGGACCGAGCGGCTCCGGCAAGTCGACTTGCATGAACATCCTCGGCTGTCTCGATTCCCCGAGCAGCGGCGAGTACCGCTTCCAGGGGGTCGATGTGGGCAGCCTAAGTCGGGATCAGCGCGCATTGTTGCGACGTCACGCCATCGGTTTCGTCTTTCAGGGCTTCAACCTGCTTTCGCGCACCTCGGCGCTGGAGAACGTGGAACTACCGCTGATCTACCGCGGCATGCCTGCGCGGGAGCGCCATGAGCTGGCCCGCCAGGCGCTGGCTCAGGTCGGTCTCGGCGGTTGGGAGAGCCATGCCCCCAACGAACTCTCCGGCGGCCAGCAGCAGCGGGTGGCGATCGCCCGCGCCATCGTCACCCGGCCGGCAGTGCTCTTCGCCGACGAACCGACCGGCAACCTGGATACTGCCCGCAGCCTAGAAATCATGGAACTGTTGAGCCGCTTCAACCGAGAGCAGAACATTACCATCGTGATGGTGACCCATGAGCAGGAGATGGCCGCCTATGCCCAGCGGGTGATCCACTTTCTCGACGGCCGCATCGACGACACATCCCTGGCGAGGAGGCGTGGCTGATGTTGCAGAATGCCCTGTTGTTGGCCCTGCGCGCCATCCGGCGCAATCTGATGCGCTCAGGACTGACGGTGCTAGGCATCGTCATCGGCGTCGCCTCGGTGATCATCATGGTCAACCTGGGCAGCGGGGCGACCGCCCAGGTATCCCGGGAGATCGCCAGTCTTGGCAGCAATCTGTTGATGGTGCGGCCGGGGCAACGGCTCGGCTTCGGTCAGCGCTCCGAGGCCAAGGCCTTGGAGCTGGAGGACGTACAGGCGATCGTCGACGAGGTGGGCGGCATCACCGCCGTCGCCCCCAGCGCCTCCAATGCGATCACCGCCATCTATGGCAACCGCAACTGGTCGACTACCCTCAGCGGGACCGACAACAGCTACTTTCCGATCGGCAACTGGAAGTTCGCCCGCGGCCGCTCCTTCAGCGATAGCGAGCTGAGAGCGGGGTCGGCCGTCTGCATTATCGGCGACACCCTGCGCAAGGAGCTGTTCGCCGGCCAGGATCCGGTCGGGGAAAAAATGCGCTTGAAAAAGATGGCCTGCCAGGTGATCGGCCTGCTGGCGCCCAAGGGCCAGTCGGCGGGTGGGCGCAACCAGGACGATCTGGTGCTGGTCCCCCTGCGTACCTTCTGGCGGCGGGTGGCGGGAAACCGGGATGTGGACATGATCTATGTCTCGGCGCGTGAGGGTTTCTCTACCGCCAAGGTGCAGCGCGACATCGAATCGCTGATGCGCGAGCGACGCCACATCGGCCCCGCCGAGGACGACGACTTCAATGTACGCGACCTCAAGGAGATCGCCGAGGCGCTGACCGGCACCACCAAAATCCTCACCACCCTGCTCGGGGCGGTAGCGGCGGTCAGCCTGCTGGTGGGGGGCATAGGGGTGATGAACATCATGCTGGTCTCGGTCACCGAGCGCACCCGGGAGATCGGCATCCGCCTGGCCATCGGCGCTCAGGAGCGGGATGTGCTGCTGCAGTTCCTGGTCGAGGCGGTGGTGCTCTCCTCCTTCGGTGGCTTGATCGGCATTCTGTTAGCGATCCTCGCCTCCGTGGGGTTCGCCGCGCTGATGCAGATGCCCCTGGTACTCGATCCGGGCATCATGGTGCTGGCGTTTCTCTTCTCCGCCCTGGTGGGTGTCGTGTTCGGTTATTTTCCGGCGCGCAGAGCGGCACGGCAGAACCCCATCGAAGCCCTGCGTTACGAATAGCCGCGGAGCCGGTCTTGTTCCTATGCCTGGATCGCTGGCGGCAACGAGGCTTTCTTTCTCAGCATTGTCTTAAGCATCAGCACTTGGAAATACCCT
>JASFJY010000401.1:0-4111 GCA_050119415.1 Chromatiales bacterium
TGCTAAGACGGTGACATGCAATGGTGCCTCCGCATGACAATGCTGCATCGTCAGGATGTGGGGCAAGATAGATGTAGTCGTAGTTCCGTGCTGCGTTGAGTTTGACCGGTTTCATAATTATCCATCGAGGGCTTGCCGGTATGCTTTCTCGTATAGTTCTGCTGCCGTATCCCAGTTAGGTGGGGCATCCATGCAACGCTTTCTCAGTTCGTCAAATGCCTGGGTTGGTAAGAGCCGGAGTGCTTCTTCAATCACTGCTTTAAAGTCGTCAATCGATGGCTTTTCAAAGAAGAAGCCTGTAGATGTGCGCGAACCTGTGACATGTCCTATCACAGTATCGGCAAGACCGCCGCACCGATGCACCACAGGGACAGCGCCATAACGTTGAGCCTCCATTTGCGTGAGACCGCATGCTTCATGTCTCGAGGGCATAACCAGAATATCGGCGCCGCTGTATAGCCTGCGCATTGTTGTTGAATCCACCCAGCCTATATACGACGCTGTGCCCCGAGGAGCATTGGCTACGGCGTCCATGACAAGCTGTTCGTAGGCAGGTTCTCCAGCCCCGGCAATCACAACACGCACGCCTTGCTTGTATAAGGCGGGTAGCAACTCCACTAGTAAATCCGTGCCTTTGGCGGCGCACAGGCGACCAGCGGATAAAATAATCGGCCCCCCCTGTGCTCCAGCCAAACCGAGTTCGGCTTCAAGCTGGGTTTTACAAGCAGATTTGCCACTCAGGTCGTTTGCATCGTAGCATTGGTAAAGCGCTGGATCAGTAGCTGGATTCCATTCTTCCCGATTCACTCCATGCAGGATGCCCTGAATATCTTGGGAGCGGCGTTGCAATGCTTGGAACAGATTGGCGCCGATGAAGTCTTTCTGTTTAATGTCCAATATGTCTTTGATATAGGTTCGCGAGGGAACAGTCAACACATCGCAGTATAGAACCCCTGCAGCCAAGGGACTGATCAGTCCATCAGCGTCCACGATTCGGGGTGGGTCAAAGGGGTTGACCCGAAAGCGCTCAAATGCCCAGGAGGGAATTATGCCTTGATATATCGCTCCGTGGATGGTGAGTACACTCCTCGGGGGTGGGAAACGAAGCTGTTGTCTGGATAACAAAAAAGGTAAGAGTGCCACCGGCCATTCGTTTGCATGCAGAATATCGAATGGTCGGCCTTGTGCTGCACGGGCTTCGCAAAGGGTCAAGATCGCTTGTATTAATTGATGGAGGACATTAGTGTGGCGCCCATGATAGTCGATTTCATTGGTATAGGGGTTTTTCGCCTGAAAGCCTTTAACTTGGAGCAGTTGAAGGTCTAGCCAGGCGGGGTGTGGGGGGGTGTCATGCGGCAGCGCCGGTAATGCGACAGTTACCTCATGTCCCCGTTCAGAAAGCGTCTTCGCCCAGTTATAAATAACATCGGCTACACCGCCCACTTTTAAATAAGGTGACATTTCCATGGCTACGAGCAGTATGCGCATAATCCATTTTACCAATGCATGGGTTCAAATCTGGCCCGTTCAGGGTGTCTTTCCCAAAGAGTCGCTGCGTAATGGGATCGTCGCCAGGCGCAGTTTTCGCAGAGATGCCCGGTGCGGAAATTGTCTAGTCGATAAGCTTCGCGAAGCTTATCGGCTTTAGGGCCGTTCCAGATCTCTTGCAGGCTATTGACGTTCAAATTACCGAGAATATACTGACCGTTAGCGTCGCGACAACAGGGTACTACGCTGCCATCCCAGAGAATGGTGACGGATGTGAAGGGGTAGGTGCACGGAAAGCGAGGGCTGAAGTCGTTGCCTTTTCCGGTGTCCGGGTCGATGCCGTCAAGTGGCTTGATATAGGCGACCACAAAGGGTTTACCTGTATTATTCCAGGTCTCCATGAACGCTTCTTGCTGGTCCTGGTTGCGTGCAAGATCAATCATCTGAATCACAATCTGGGGCGGATTGGAGGAATTCTCGGCAATGGTAAATAGGGCCTGTAGATGCGACGCCGCTTTGTCATAGTTTGCAGCCTTACCCCGTATCTCTGCCAGAACTTCGTTGTCCATAGCGTCCAGGGAAATCACGATGCGTGATATACCGGCAGTGATTATACGTTGTGATAGCTCAGGCGTCAGCAGCGAGGGGTTCAACGACAGCTCAGTGGGGATTCCCCGCTGAGTGGCGGCCTCGACAAATTTGTGCACTTGTGGGTGCAGCAACGACTCTCCCATTAGGTCCAGCTCAAGGGGATGATACTCTTTCTGTCGTTCCGGCAGTTGCTCCAGTAATGTTTCGTATTGCCTGAAGTCCATCCTACCGGAGGGTCGGATGATTCCACCGGTGATTCCTCGAGGGCAGAAACGGCATGTCATCGGGCAAGAATTAGTCAACTCGACCTGATCTACCAGAGGAACCGGCTCCAATAAACTTTCCATGGTTGACAGCAATATGCTTTCGCAGGCAGTCGTATCAGAAAACAAATAACCTATCTGAAAAAGACGGTGGAACGCGTTAGAAACGGCAATTGAGCCTATTTCCCTGCAAAGTTTATTTAAAGAATCGAATGCGTTCGGGGAGACAGATTCGCCGGGGCCCTTCGGCCATAATATCGAAATTAATCTCTCCTCGTCAGTATTCAATCGTTGTTGAGTACCGCAGATTAGATGATCAAAACGGATCTCTTTTCGTCCATCATCCAGCGATACCTGAATGGGATGAAGGTATGGAGAGACCACAGGGAGTTTCACTGACATTGCCCTGATTCGGAGTTTATTATGCGACTCCTATGTCCATTAACTCTTCCTTGCTGGGCAGTAGAAAGTTCTTGTCTGATGGGTCGTCGTGGTTGATATAGAATGTGCTGCCATCATTTAATATGACTTCTGCGTAAAAGCTGACTCCTCCGCTATCGCCTGCTATTTTAGACAGGTCGGTGCGTTCAACTGCACAAACAAGGGCTTTGACTTCTCGTTCATACCCGCCTCCCGTACCATGACTATAACGGCGTTCCGCCTCGATCATGATGTCAAGAGGAACGCAGGCGACAGCAGCGATTTCCTCGCCGAGTATAAGCGGGAAATCCCTTGGTGCAAAATATACAGCTGTCGATGACACATCTTTCTCCAATCTGCTTGCCGGGAAATCATCAAGCTTGAAGGCGAGAATTTGAGAAAAGGGATCATCGGTGTTGTTATAGTTGAATTGATGCCGGGTAAGGCAGTGGCCCCGGCCGAGCTCTGGCACATTGAATCTTCCACGGCTTGTCATGGCGCTGTCAATGCCGAGTCCAAAGCGGGTTTCCGGACTCGGCAGCACCTTGATTGGAAACCGAGCTCCGCCGAGTTGACTGTACAAGTCCAGAATGCTTTCCGGTAACTGGCCTTCGGTCATGTTGATGAACGCCCGGGCGGCATCTTCCACTTCGATTGTTCCATTACCATCGGCATCCAGGTAACGAACTTTATCCAGGTCAGCAAAACTGCCAAGAGGAAGTTTTGTTAGCTGTTTCGAGATAAGCATGAAGTCTCTCCGTGTTGTATTAGCCCGACATATTTGGTTGTCAGGTTAGTAATTATGCCAAGGTTTATTTTTATAAACGCACAATAACGGCACTTAACGGCGCCAATACCCCAGGTTTTTCGATAATGCCTGCGTCTACCTGTAACAGATATTCGGTGGCTGGGGCCAACCACGAACTGAGATCGATTCTGTCACGATCGGTGTTGATGGCGATTCGAATTTTGTTAGAATGATCGCCACGGTCAAATACCAGAATGCGCTTCGATGCATAAACCCAGGAAATACAATCGTTTTGTAACGCGCTTTCCTGGTGGCGTAATAAGAGTAAGTTCTGAACCAGTTTTTGGGTTTGGTTGATTCCCAGGGCCAATGGCGGCATTGGCATGCGCTCAGGGATCGCTTTGTAGTGAGATTTGACGTCGGGCTGACGCAGCGCCATTTCTGTTCCATAGTTGAGCCAGATGGGTTCAGGCCTAACGAGAAGATAGGTGAGCGCGAGGCGCAACAGAGCGTAATGGGTATAGGGCATGAGGAAGCGGTCGGTGTCATGATTGTCCAGGAAGAGCAGACGAAACACCGGTTCGAACGGGCCAACACGAAA
>JASFJY010000402.1:0-4111 GCA_050119415.1 Chromatiales bacterium
AGGCAATGCCGGTTTGGTAGGCATCACCGTTGATGGTGCTATGAATCTTCGCAACTCAGCGGGGATCTCGACTAGCAGTCACTCTGCGGGAGAGGGTGGAACCGTTGTGGTACAGGCTGAGTTCTTGCGTTTGCATGGTGGTACCACTACTGCGGAGATCTCCAGCAATGCTCTTGGCACTGGTGATGGTGGCTCGGTGCAAGTCAAAGTGGGTGGTCTCCTGGAGCTGGTCCACGGCGGAATGATCTCCACCTCAACCTTCGCTGAAGGGTGCGCAGGTGACATCAACATCGAGGCCGGTGAGATCCACATGGCGAATCAAGGCTCCGGGTGGGGTACTACTCTCAATGCCGCCGCCAATCCTGATTCAACTGGCAATGGTGGGAATATCAAGGTACGCGCGGACCATTCCTTGAGGATCATGGACGGCGCCCAGATTATTACCAGCACCTTTGCAACCGGCGACGCCGGGGGCATCGACATGGAGATGGGTTCCCTCTACGTAGAGGGCACCGATGCTGGCGATTTGTATACCGGCATCTTCAGTAGCGTGGAACCAGGCGCCTCGGGAAATGGTGGTCCCACGAGGGTGGTAGTGCATGGGAAGGCAGAGCTACGTGGCGGCGGCAGCCTGTCGAATGCCATACGGGGCAAAGGAGACGCGGGCGATATCATTATGCGAGCCGATGAGTTATTCATCGATGGCGTCGGTATATTCGGGCCGTCGGAGATCAGCAGTGAAGCACTCACGAACGATTCCGGCAATGTGGGTTTCCTTGATATTCAAGCCCGTCGCTTGGTTATGACCAACGGTGGTGAGATTTCGATCGCTTCCGAGCAAACCCTGCCCGTTACGACACAGAACCGTCGACCTGCAGCATTGGCGACGGACCCGACTGGTCATATCCAGGTGCATGCCAACGACCTGCTACTGCACAGTGGCGCCCATATCACTGCGGAGAGCACTGGCGATGTGCCCGCCGGCGCAATCGAGATCAAAGCCGATAATATGGTCCTGGTGGGTGGTGGTCAGATTACAACTGAATCCAAGGTCGCCGATGGCGGCCCCATCAGGATTGACGGTGGTATCCTCCGAGTAAGTGACAGCCTTATCACCACTTCCGTAGGGGGCGAGCGGGGCAACGGCGGCGACATCGCTCTGTCCCCCGACCTGCTGGTCCTCGATGGCGGTTTTATCCAGGCCAACACGGCCGCACCCCAGGCCAGCGGCGGGGATATCCTGATCGATACGAAAGCGCTTGTCGCCAGCGGCGGCGAGGTGCAGGTCGGGGGAACCGAGCGAGCGGAGTTTCAAGCGGGTAGGGGAATCAATGTCATCCAGGCCGCCGCGCCGGGCGGAGAGCAAGGGACTATTACCATCACGGCGCCGGAGTTGGATATCAGCGGTACCCTTGCCAAGCTTGCAAGCGGTTTTTATAAACCTGCTCAACTGATCGGCGATCCCTGTGCGGTATTAACAGGAAAGGCGCCGAGTTCTCTTGTTCAGGGCACGCGTGGGGGAATCCCAGCAGGCCCGAAAGGCCCGGCGTCAGTCTCATTCGGAGGGGCGCGTCTGGATCGCTTGCTGTCGGCACCGCTCGCCCCCGTCGGGAAGAGCGACAGTTCGATGACTGATCCAAGTGGAGAAGAGTCTGGCGCGGTTGGCGATCGAGTGGATCGATGTCGGCTGAGAGAGACTCTGTAGTGAAGGTTCGCCGCAACCTCTGCTTGTTTGGTTTTCTCCTTGCCGTCTCCTTTGCCGCCAGGGCGGCGGATGGAATCGATCCTGGGGCCGAACGGCCCGGTGAGCGACGTCCTGAACTGCCGGAGTTTTTGCCGGACTCGCCCCAGCCTGGGGTTGATGTGCCGCCGGTACCGCCGGCGGAGCGACCCTCCGCGCCCGCAAGCGTGAGGGGTTTTGAGTTGCGTGGTGTGGCATTCGAGGGCAATACGGTTTTTCCGGACCAGGAGTTGACTGCCATCGTCAAAGACTTTCTGGGATGGGTCACCCTGGCGGATCTGGAAGAACTGCGCTATCGCTTGACTCGGTACTATACGGACCGTGGCTATATCAACTCAGGCGTGATTCTAAAGCCGGGACAGAAGATCGACGATGGAGTGGTGGTTTTTCAGGTCCTGGAGGGGCGCCTGGATGAGATACGGGTAGAGGGTACGGGGCGACTCCGATCCGACTATGTACGGGAGCGGATCTGGGCGAAGCCGGAACAGCCTTTCGAGATTCAGTCTCTGCAGGAGCAGTTTCAGCTTCTGTTGCAGGATCCGCTGATCGACCGTTTAGATGGCAAGCTGCGGCCCGGAGCCGCCCCTGGCCGCGCCATTCTCGATGTTAATGTGCATCGTGCCCGACCCTGGGATCTCGCCCTGAGTGTGGACAATCACCGTCCCCCCAGCAGCGGCGCTGAGCGCGCTTACGCGGCGGGTGTGGTACGAAATCTGACGGGAATCGGCGACTATCTGGAGTTTGCCGCCGGAGTCTGCGATGGAGCGCAGGAAGGCTCTGCCATGTACTCCATTCCCTTGACTGCCCGAAACAGCCGCCTCTGGCTGCGCTTCGACAAAACCGACACCTCAGTTGTCGAAGAGCCTTTGCACGAACTCGACATCGAGAGCGAGACGCGCAGCCAGGAGCTGGGGCTGATTTATCCCATCCGCCGCTCCCTGAAGCGTAGCTTTTCGCTGGGCGCGTTTCTGGCCCGGCGCAAGAACGAGACCTTTTTGCTTGATGAGCCGTTTTCTTTTTCGCCAGGAGCCGAAGAAGGGGAGACCAGGGTTACGGTACTGCGGTTCATACAGGAATTTATCGAGCGCGGCCCTGACCATGCGCTTGCGCTGCGCTCCACTTTCAGCTTTGGTCTTGATGCTTTTGATTCAACCGTACATGCAGATGACCGGCCAGACAGCAAGTTCTTGGTTTGGCTGGGACAGGCGCAGTATGCACGCCGCATGGGTAAACGAGGTAACCGGCTGATCCTGCGCGGTGATGTGCAGATCGCTGGCGACGATCTATTGGGCCTGGAGCGATTCGCGGTGGGAGGTGTCCGCACCGTGCGGGGCTATCGGGAGAATGAATTGGTGCGGGACAACGGTTTGGTTGTCTCTGCCGAGCTGCGTTACCCGTTAAAAACAGGGGATAGCAAAGATCTGGGGGAGAACTCCCTCCAGGTTGCAATCTTCACGGACCACGGTGCCGCCTGGAACGAGGGCGAAGATCCCGATTATTTGCACTCGGTAGGTGTTGGGTTTCTATGGCGCTATAAGCAGCGCTACGACGCAGAGCTATATGTTGCTCACGACCTCGAAGAGGTCGAAGCGAAGCAGGATTACGATCTCCAGGACGATGGTGTTCATTTCCGCTTTGGCATCAATCTATAGGGAGGGCTGCTGAATGAGACCACGAACAGTGCGTGCCATTACTCTTGGTCTTGCTTTCACTTTGGCAGTTTCCGGTCTTATGGCCTCCGGCAGCACTCTGGATGAAGCTGACAAAGCCGTCGTCCGCGGTGATTACACTACCGCCATCGCTCTTTGGAGCCGACTCCTTGCCGGAGTCGAAGATCCGAAACGCATTGAGCTTTTAATCCGCCGGGGCGAAGCCTACAGGGCTTTGGGTCACTATCAGGATGCTCAGCAAGATTTCCAGGACGCACGGTCAGCCGCACGGAAGGCGGCCAAGCCGCTACTTGAAGCCGTAGCTATCCAGGCGCTGGGCCGCCTATATGTTCTGCAACGCAACTTCACCGAGGCCGAAAAGCTGTTGCGTGCGAGCCTGGAGCAGGCAAGGCAACTGGAACGCTCAGTGCTCGCTGCCGCCAGTGCCAATACGCTTGGCGATATCCAACATGAACAAGGGCAAAAGGCAAAAGCAAGGTTAAGTTACACACAGGCGCTGGCGATGGCTCAGCAGGCAGGAGATGATGGGCTGGTTGCGGTGGTACATCGCAATCTGGCTCGGTTGGCCAGCAACGATGCGCGTATCATGGAAGAGCTACGGAAGGCCAGGAATGCGGCGGAAAATATCGAGATGCCACATGAGCGGGCGGAACTGTTGCTCGGGATAGCGGTTGAAGCACGAGACTCGGTCAGCCTCGCG
>JASFJY010000403.1:0-4104 GCA_050119415.1 Chromatiales bacterium
AGCGTGTTCACAGGCGAAGAGCCGGCCGGTGCGGCCGAAACCGGTGGCAATCTCGTCCAGGATCAACAGCACGCCGAACTGGTCGCACAGACGCCGTACCTCTTGCAGATACTCAGCGGAGTAAAAGCGCATGCCGCCGGTGCCCTGTACGATGGGCTCCAGGATCACGGCGGCGATATTCGCGTGGTTTTCGCGCAGCTTCAGCTCCATGGATACGGCGCTTTCTCGGCTGCATGGGTGGCCGTAGAAACAGGTAGGGGCGTCTGCGAAATATTGCAGAGTGAGGGTGTCGGCGAACAGGCTGTGCATGCCGGTTACCGGGTCGCATACCGACATGGCACCGAAGGTGTCGCCATGATAGCCGCGGCGGACGGTGAGGAAGCGCTGTTTGTTGGGCTGATCCTTGTCGTGCCAGTACTGGATCGCCATCTTCATGGCGACCTCCACGGAAACCGACCCGGAATCGCAGAAGAAGACAGACTGCAGAGGGCCCGGGGTGATCTCGACCAGCTTGTGTGCCAGTTCGACGGCGGGTTCGTGGGTGAGACCGCCGAACATCACATGAGCCATTTTGCCGAGTTGCTCCTGGATGGCCCGGTTCATCTCCGGGTGGTTGTAGCCGTGGATGGCGCACCACCAGGAGGACATGCCGTCGATCAGTTCGCGGCCGTCTGCCAGGCGTAGGCGTGTCCCCTCGGCCGAGACCACCGGGAACACCGGCAGATCGGCACCGATGGCGCTGTAGGGGTGCCAGACATGGGCCTGGTCGAAGGCGATCCAGTCGTTTTGCTCGCTCATCAAAATACCGTGGTTGGCTTCGGGATGCAGAGATTAGCAGATATGCTCGATGATGTTGTTGAGTTTTTTTTGTCGCATTTCTGTGCTACCAATGGCTTAGAGACATAAGACCCTAATCTACTGCCTTTCTGGCAGCTTCTTACATGAGGAAAATGCGATGGAAAAACCTGTGGTGGCGGCCAGACAGCCTATCGCTGTCGAATTGATGGCTGGAAAAGAGTATTGGTGGTGCGCCTGTGGCCGCTCTTCGGAGCAGCCCTTCTGTGACGGTTCTCACCGGGGCACCGGTATAGAGCCGCAGGGTTTCAAGCCTGAGAAGAGCGGTGAGCATTGGCTCTGTCGCTGCAAGCGGACCAAGACGCCTCCCTACTGTGACGGCAGCCATAAGCAGGTTGAGGATTAAGCAAATACCGCAACTGGACGGCGAGACCGGTGCGAGGGCGCGTGCAGCGTGGCTCGGTTTCACTTTGTACTTAGCTAATATTCCAAAAATAATACGTAAAAATCTTAAGTTAGTCTAAGCAAAAAACCTTAAGATAGTCTCGTTTTAAGTGGTCGGGTGAGACATTCGGGCTAGGGGCCGGTTGTCAGCCGGCGTTGTTTTGCTTGATCGGTTTAGGGGCCGGCTTGTCGGCAGTGATTACCGTCTGGGTCAGGCATTCGATGCGGTTACGGCCATTGGCCTTGGCCTGGTAGAGTGCCTGGTCGGCGCTGGCCAGGAGATGTTCACCCACCTCCTGGTGACGTGACTTGCCAAGCATGGGCAGGGTTTCGCTGACGCCGATGGATACGGTGAGAGAAGCCGCCTGGCCGTCTTCCAGCTGGATCGGGCTTTGGGCCACCTCATGGCGGATGCGTTCGGCCAGCAGCAGGGCTTCGTTGAGGTTGGTCTGCGGCAATAACAGGGCAAACTCCTCGCCACCGTAACGGGTTGCCACGTCACTGGCCCGTAGCTGGGAGCGTATACGGTTGGCCAGTTCACGCAGCACGCAGTCGCCCGCCTGATGACCGTAGTTATCATTGATGCGCTTGAAGTGGTCCGCATCGATAAAGAGACAGCTGAGGGGCTGGTGATAGCGGTTGGCGCGTGACAGCTCTTCGTTTAGTCGACGGTCAAGGTAGCGGCGGTTGTGCAGTTCGGTCAGCGGGTCGGTCAAGCCGCTGATCAGCAGCCGCTCCCGGTTGATAGTGTTCTCCAGACAGACGCCGGTGATCTTGCCCAGCCGGGCGAGGAAGTCGGTGGCGTGGTGACGGGTGAAACGATGGGGGTCGCTACTGCCCAGGTTGATGCTGCCGATCAGCTTGTTGCGGCAGTAGAGGGGCAGTACGGCAATGCTTTTGAGGCCCTGGTTGTGATCGAACAAGGCGTCGAACTCTGGGGCCAGATAGGGGCCTAACCAGGGGGTGCTGAGCCGACTGTAGCGAGGATTTAGCGAATCGAGCGAATCATCGACAAAGCGCAGATAGGCGTAGGCTGCCTCGCTGATACCGTTGCTGCTTAGCAGATGGCGGATTTCATGATCGGGATCGGCCAGTAGGAGTTGGATGGAGTCGACCTTGAATGAGGCCATCATGCCCTCGGTCATGGCGTGGAGCAGTTCCGCCAGGGTGTCGGCGCTCATCAACTCTAGTTCCCTGGCGTGGTAGCGCTCCAGCGTGACCTGGCTGCGTTGCGCCTCCCGGTGTAGATCTATCAGCTGTTCGCGGAGCTTGTGATTTTCTTGTTCAAGATCCATTTCGTTAGTTTCTGACCAACAGTAAACGGGTGTATCGGTCAAGTTTATCTCTTCGTGAGTTTGCTGCTTCGACATGCTAATAATTGTTTCATCAACCTAAGACGTGTTTATAATCGTTCCATCAACCTAAAAGGGAGTTTGGGGGATGAGTCACAAAATGGCCCTAAAGGGCAAAATCGTTCTGTTCTTTACCCTGTTTTGCTGTCTTGCCGCAATGGCACAGGATGTGGGCATCTATCGATGCAACGTCGATGGCGCTATCGAGTTCCGCCAGACCGCCTGTGAGCAGGGTCAAGAAAACCTGCAGCATGTGTCCAATACTAGCAGTGGACTGACGCCCTCTGAACCCGGCCTTCGTCTGAAAAAAATATCAGAAAAAGCCTACACGATTTCTAGCGCGAAGCCTCGACAGGCCAGCGAGATGCAGTGTTGGAAGAAGCGCCAGCGTTTGCAGCGGGTGGAGCGCAGGTTGCGGACGGGCTATCGGGCCTCCGAATATCAGCGCCTGCACGACCGGCGGCGGGAGTATGAGGATTACCTTCGTCGCTTCTGCAGTTGATGATTGAGCAAATGCCGCAGCTGGGCGGCGAGACCGGGTGAAACATTCGGGTTAGAAGTCGCTGTTGATTCGCCAACGCTGGTAGTTGGGCTCGTTCAGATAGCCCCGGCTGGTGATGTAGTTGAACACCTTGCGCAGGCGATAGAAGCGCACCACCGAGTCGACCCTGATGATCTCCTTGCCCTGTTCATCGAAGAAGAGCAGGGAGGGGGTGTAGAAGATCCCCAGCTTCTGGGCCCAGTTCTTGGCGGTGGTGGGTTGGCCGCTAGGGGTGATGACCGGCGTATCGCTGTGGATGTCGAGCTGTACATTGTCGAAGCTGCGTATCAATTTGTTGATCGCCGGTTGCCGCAGGGGTTGACCGTGCAGCACATCGCAGGCGTGACAGCGGCCCTGTTCAAAGAAGACCACCAGCGGTCGCTGACCCGGGAAGCGGCTGCGATCCAGGTTGTGCGGTGGTGGGATGAAGAACTCCTCCTCGTTGAGGTCGCCAGGCTCGAAGTGGGTGCTATCCTCGCCACGTGCCAGGTAGTCGGGGAAGGACTCTCGGCGATAGTGGCCATCGGCGACATATTCCAGGGCGGCGCGGAACTGGTAGGGGGGGTAGTAGCCGCGCAGGCGTAGCGCCTCCTGGCCTTCGATGTCGTAAAATATCAGCGATGGGGTGAAGTTGGTCTGCTCCAGGAGGGAAAACTCCCGCTGGGTCATCACCACGCCATCCAGGGTGGTCACTTCTTCGGTGCTCCAGATGTCGATCGGCACCACATCGAAGTGTTGTCGGGTGTAAGCGCTGATGTCGCTGAGCCCGAAATTGACCTCCAGCAGCATTTTACAGTAGGCGCAGCGTTTTTGGCCGAAGTAGACAATAATGCCCCGTTTGTTCTGATCCACAGCTTCGCCCAGGTCGTCTGGCAGATCCAGGAAACTCATCTTGAACCAGTCGGGATACTGCAGCAGTTCCTCCAACGGGAAATCATCGAAGGCGAAGGGATCCTCATTTGCGGCTTGGGC
>JASFJY010000404.1:0-4099 GCA_050119415.1 Chromatiales bacterium
GCCAGCATCTGCCGGCCGGCAGCTTGGCTTGCCTGTTGCTCTTTTTTCCAGATCCCTGGCACAAAAAGCGCCACCATAAACGACGCATCGTCCAGGCGGAATTCGCCGAGCTGGTACACAACGCCCTGATCCCCGGCGGACTGCTCCACATGGCCACCGACTGGGAGAATTATGCCCGACAGATGATGCAGGTGCTCACCGATCACCCCGGCTTTGTCAACCGGGCCGGTGAGTACCGCTTCGCGCCGAGACCCGACGATCGCCCCCTGACCAAGTTCGAGCAGCGCGGCCAACGCTTGGGACACGGAGTCTGGGACCTGCTCTTCGAGCGGCAGGCTTGATGCGATGAGCGGTATCTACCTGAAAGGTTTCTGCATTCCACTGCTGGATCCTTTCAACCTTGAATTGGCAGCGGGCGAATGCGTCACCCTGAGCGGCCCCTCCGGCAGCGGCAAGTCGCGCCTGCTCAGGGCCATCGCCGACCTTGATCCCCACGAGGGTGAGGCCTGGTGCAATGGTACCCGGCAATACGACGTGAGCGGCCCCGCCTGGCGACGGCGCGTCGCCCTGCTGCCGGCACAGAGCGCTTGGTGGGGGGAGCGGGTAATCGACCATTTCGCACAACTCGACAGCAACACCCTCGATCTGCTCAAGCTGCCGCCTGAGGCTGGGCAGTGGCAGGTGAACCGGCTCTCCAGCGGGGAGCGCCAACGTCTTGCCTTGTTAAGGGTACTCAGCATAGCACCTGAGGTTTTGCTGCTTGACGAACCCACAGCCAACCTCGACCAGACAAATATCGAGCGGGTTGAGACATTGATTGCCCACTGGCGTCGGCAGCAGGGCACGGCAGTCCTTTGGGTCAGCCATGACCCGCTCCAGCAGCAGCGGGTGAGCGAGCGTTCACTGCGCATCGAAAAGCGGCGCCTGGTTTAGCGCGCCACACAACTGATGGGACTGATCAGCCTAACCCCCTGGGATCTTGCCCTAGCCGCCCTCCTGGTGCTGGCCCTGGCCCTGCTGTCGCTGAAACTCTCCCTGGGCATAGAGCGGCGCCTGCTGATCGCCACCCTGCGCACGGTGGTGCAGCTGAGCCTACTCGGCCTGGTGTTGAAGTTTCTTTTCGTCCAATCCCACCCGCTGTTGATCGCCGCCCTCGCCTTATTCATGCTGACGGTGGCCGGTTACGAGGTGATGGCCCGTCAACAGCGACGTTTCCTCGGCGCCTGGGGCATGGGGGTCGGCACCCTCTCCATGTTCATCTCCTCCTTCAGCGTCACCCTCATAGCGCTGACGGTGATTATCCAGGCAGAACCCTGGTATTCAGTGCAGTACACTATCCCTTTATTAGGCATGTTGCTCGGCAACACCATGTCGGGGATCGCCATCGCGTTGGACAACCTGACCCAGAACGCCTGGCAGCAGCAACGGGAGATCGAGGGGCGACTGATGCTGGGGCACAGCTGGGAGCAGTCGATCATGGAGATCCGCCGCAACGCCTTGCGCAGCGGCCTGATACCCATCATCAACGCCATGGCCGCCGCCGGTGTCGTGAGCCTTCCCGGCATGATGACCGGTCAGATCCTCGCCGGCAGCCCGCCCTTCGAGGCGGCCAAGTATCAGATCCTGATCATGCTGCTAATTGCCGCCGGCACCGGCTTCGGCGCCAGCGCGGCGGTGTGGATCGGCTCCCGACGGCTGTTTGACGAGCGCGAACGGCTACGTCTCGATCGCCTGAAGCCGCACGAGCAGTAAGACGCTGGGCAGTGCTTCCGGAACCTGACCAGACTCGATGCAGCTGAATGGACAGATGATTCCCGCTCCCCCAGGGAGAGGGGGAGAAAAAGCCGAGCGCGAAGCGAACTCCCAAACTAAAAACTCATAATTTCACGAACTCTTCCTCTCTCCCCGCACCAGCTTGATCACCAGCAGTATCAGCGGCGCCCCATGCAGAAAGAGATCGAAGATGTCGAGCGGCTTGTGCAGTGTGCCAGCCGCCAGCATCTTCAGTTTCTGCCACAGGTGGGGTTCGGGAAAGAAGGGCGCGAGGGCAAGCAGCACTGCGGGCAGCGCTATCATCTGCAAAGGGATTCTGTCGAGCCAATCGAACAGTTTCATAGTCTCAAGCGGTTAGACAGTCAGGACATTTGGCGCCATAGAGCTGCGCATCAGAATTGCTGTAGCAGCAGGCGATAATCTCGTCGAAAGCCTCCAGGTGCCGATGCATGACGGAAAGCGCCACATCCGCCGCCTCCGACTTGGGATAACCGTATACACCAGTACTAATTCCCGGAAAAGCAATGCTCTTGAGCCCCTGCTCCTCGGCCAGTTGGAGGGAGTTTTCATAACAGGCACGCAACAGGGCCGGCTCCCCACTGTCACCGCCCTGCCACACCGGACCGACGGTATGAATAATCCAGTTGGCTGGAAGTTCGAATCCGGGTGTTATGCGAGCCTCTCCCGTCGGACAACCTCCCAAGGTGCTGCAGTAATCCAGCAGGGCAGGCCCGGCGGCCCGGTGGATCGCCCCATCGACACCACCACCGCCCAGCAGACTGCTGTTTGCTGCATTGACGATGGCATCGACCTTCATCTGGGTGATATCTCCCGTTACAATGCGTATCCGTCCCATTGAACCCTCCTAGCTGTTGCTTATCGAATGACTTTCACCAGCCTCAACTTCCTGCTGCTCTTATCGCTGGTGATCTGGTTCTGGCGCGACAGCTTGCGCGTGCGCGAGTCGGCCACCCGCATCTGTCGTCAGGCATGTAAAAGCTACGGAGTACAGTTTCTCGATCAGACAGTGGCCTTGCAACGTCTGCGATTACGCTGGATTCACAGTGGCCCGCACCTGCAGCGCACCTACCAGTTCGACTACAGCCTGGAGGGTGAGGGCCGACGCACCGGCCATCTGGTGATGCTCGGCGGCCAGCATCTGAGCCTGCATCTAAATCTGCCGGAGGGTACGGGTGGGGACCAGTCCTAAGCCGAATCTTCGGACTTACTTGACAACCTTCAGCGACGGCCGTCCGCCCGGCCTGTTGGGATCAGGCTCCGGCTCACCGGGACCATCATCATCGGGAAACAGCATGCCCTGGCCGTTCTCCTTGGCGTAGATACCCTGTACCGCTGCCGGTGGCACCAGAATATCCTCCGACACTCCGCTGAAGCGGGCACTGAAACTGATCCATTCGTTGCCCAGTTCCAGCCCCTTGACCGCCGTTGGGTCAATATTGAGCACGATGCGCCCATCTTCAACGAACTTTCTTGGCAGCACAGTGCCGCTGTGATCCGCATTGACCAGCAGATAGGGGGTCTGTCCGTTATCCACCAGCCAATCGTAGAGCGCGCGGATAAGATAGGGACGGTTCGAGGTCATGCCGGCCATCGATCAGCCACGCATCTCCCGCTCGGCCTCGGAAAGACTCTGCGTGAATGACTCACGCTCGAACAGACGCCTGGCGTAATTGTGGATACCCTTGGCGCTGGCCGGAATCTCCACCCCAAGGATCGGCAGACGCCACAGCAGGGGGGCGATGGCGCAGTCGACCAGCGTAAACTCGTCACTCATGAAAAAGGGTTTGGCGCTGAACACGGGCGCGGTGGAGATCAGGCTCTCACGTAGCTCCTTACGCGCCTTGGCGGCCTCTTTCTTGCCGGCGAGGATAATATCCATCTGGCTGTACCAATCGTTCTCCACCCGGTACAACAGCAACCTCGAGGTCGAACGGGAGACCGGGTCGACCGGCAGCAGCGGCGGATGAGGAAAGCGCTCATCGAGATACTCCATGATGATGCGCGACTCGTAGAGCTTCAGGTCCCGGTCGACCAGGGTCGGCAGGGTGCCGTACGGATTCAGCTCCATCAGCTCTTCCGGCATGTTGAGCGGATCGATATCCTCCACCTCATAGGTGATGTTTTTCTCCGCCAACACCAACCTGACCCGATGGCAGTAGGGATTCACCGGGTCCGAATAGAGGGTCATCACAGAACGCTTGTTGGAAACCGCCGCCATTTATAAAGCCTCTCCCAAAATGTCCGCGACCGGGCCAAGAGTGCCCGTGCTCGAAAATTTATTGAACTAAGGAATGAAAAAGGCGCA
>JASFJY010000405.1:0-4095 GCA_050119415.1 Chromatiales bacterium
GCTCAACCTGACGCCATTGATCGACATCGTCTTTCTATTGCTGGTCTTCTTCATGCTGACCGCCCATTTCATCGAGGATCAGGCCATTCCGATCGATCTGCCGGAGGCGGAAACCAGCGCAACGAGCAAAGATGAGGGCTATGTAGAAGTGATCATGACACCGGCAGGTGAACTCCTGGTGGACGGCTACCCCACCCCAATCGAGTCGTTGGAAGCGTCATTGAGAGGAGCGTTACATGCCCCGGAAAAACGCTTCATCCGACTGAAGGGGGATCATGCGGCCCACTTCGGCCTGGGAGTACAGGTGCTTGACGCCGCTCGTGCCGCCGGTGCCGAGTCGCTCGACATATTGACCGAAAGGCCATGAACACAACGGATCTGAGCTGGTGGCTGGCCGCGGTTACGGCCTCGCTACTGATACACTGCTACATCCTCTTTGATTGGTCCGAGCGGGCACTGATCTCTGCCAAGGCGTTGGAGTTACCGCCCAACTCCCTGTTCATTAAGATCGACTTTCCGCAAGCCCAAGCGGAAGCGGTCATGCAGCTCGAGGAGCCTCCCCCCGAGGAGCCTGTTGAACCGCCTGAATCACCCCCAAAGCCAAAACCGATACCAAAACCGATACCAAAACCGAAGCCGAAGCCAAAACCCGTGCAGAAGCCCATTGAGAGACCTGCGGAAGCCGAAGAGATTGTTACACATACCCCGGCGCCAATGCCGCCGCAGACGGCAAGTCGTCAGTTGGTCGATTTGCGCAAAGAGTATCTCACCCGTCTGTTGGCGAAGATCGAAAAGAACAAGTTCTATCCGAACATCGCCCGGAGAAGGAATCTGCAGGGGATGGTCCAGGTGCGTTTTCGCCTTGGATGCGGCGGTGAAGTGGAAACCCTCGAAATCGAGGGCAAGCACAGACTGCTCAGAAAGGCGGCCGGCAAAGCCGTCGAAGCCTCACTTCCACTGCCTGATATCCCGGCCGAAATCGAATGCCCCATACTGGTCGACTATGCCATGTCCTATACTTTAGAAAATTAGCCCGAATGTTTCACCCGGCCGCTTAGAAAAGAAACTAACTTGACGTTTTTACTTATTATTTTTTGAATATTAGCTAAGTACAAAGTGGCACCGACCTACGCTGAACGCGCCCTCGCACCGGCTCGATCCAGAATGAATCAGAGGTTCCTAAATTTGCAGCCTTTTGCTGACTGATCAAGGCGTGGGGCTCTGCCCCACCACAGATATTCGTGGCTCAGGTTAGAATTTCATTCCTAAAGAGGCTTGCCTTGAGTGGAAATATCCCCATAATGGCGCTCTTCAGCACGGCGGCTGTGCTATAATTCGCCGCCTTATTGGCAACGTCCAGGAATATCGATGGCAAAAGAAGATTTCATTGAAATGGAAGGAACAGTGGTGGAAACCCTGCCCAACACCATGTTTCGTGTCGAGTTGGAAAACGGTCACGTGGTGACCGCCCATATCTCCGGAAAAATGCGTAAACACTACATCCGCATCCTGACCGGTGACAAAGTGACCGTGCAGTTGACCCCGTACGACCTGACCAAAGGCCGCATCACCTACCGCGCCCGCTGATCGAGACTATTCGTCTTAGGTTGTCGCATCCGGCACCGCTTGCCCCATGATCTCGAACTGGAGCTTACCCTCCACGACATCAACTCGCACTGTACCGCCACCGACCAATCTGCCGAACAGCAGCTCTTCTGCCAAGGGCTTCTTGATCTCTTCCTGGATCAGGCGGGCCATCGGCCGTGCGCCCATGCTGGGATCATATCCATGCTCAGCCAACCAGACCCGGGCTTCTGGTTCGACAATCAAACTTACGTGCTTCTCCTGCAGTTGACCCTCGAGTTCGAAGATGAACTTGTCGACCACCTTGGCGATGTGTTCCTGGGAGAGCCCGGAGAACTGAATGATGGCATCGAGGCGGTTTCTGAACTCGGGCGTGAACATCCGCTTGATCACCTCCATGCCGTCACTGCTGTGATCCTGGCTGGTGAAACCGATGGATGAACGGCTCATCTCCTGCGCACCCGCATTGGTGGTCATGATGATCGCCACGTTACGGAAGTCGGCCTTACGCCCGTTGTTGTCGGTGAGGGTACCGTGATCCATCACCTGCAACAACAGATTGAAAACGTCCGGGTGGGCCTTTTCGATTTCGTCCAGCAAAAGCACGCAGTGGGGGTGCTTGGCGATCTCCTCGGTCAACAGCCCCCCCTGATCAAAACCGACATAGCCGGGAGGCGCACCGATCAGGCGCGACACTGTGTGTCGCTCCATATACTCCGACATATCAAAGCGGATCAACTCCATACCCATAATGCGTGCTAGCTGACGGGTGATTTCCGTCTTACCGACGCCGGTGGGGCCGGCGAAGAGGAAGGAACCCACCGGCCGTCCTTCATTGACCAGACCCGAACGGTTCATGCGAATGGAGGCGGTAAGCGCCTCGATCGCTTCATCCTGACCGAATACCACCAGCTTGAGATCACGGGAGAGATTGCGCAGGGCCTCGGTGTCGCTAGTGGAGACCTTCTTCGGCGGAATGCGCGCTATCTTGGCGATGATCGCCTCGACCTCATCCACATCGATAACCTTCTTGCGTTCCGCCTCCGGCTGCAGCTGCACATTGGCCCCCGCCTCGTCGATTACGTCAATCGCCTTGTCGGGCAGATGACGATCGTTGAGGTATTTATCGGACAGTTCGGCGGCGCTGCGAAGCGCCTCCTCGGTGTATTGGATCTGATGATGCTCCTCGAACCGGCTCTTCAAGCCTTTCAGGATCGCGATGGTCTCCTCTACGCTGGGTTCCTCCACATCGATTTTCTGGAAACGTCTGGCAAGTGCGCGATCCTTTTCAAAAATACCGCGAAACTCCTGGTAGGTGGTGGAACCGATGCAGCGCAACTCACCCGAAGCCAACACCGGCTTGATCAGATTGGAGGCATCCATCACGCCCCCTGATGCGGCGCCCGCACCGATAATGGTGTGGATCTCGTCGATGAAGAGCACCACATCCTTCTCCCGCTTGAGCTGGGCCAGTACCGCCTTCAAACGCTTTTCAAAGTCGCCGCGATACTTGGTGCCGGCCACCAGGGTGCCGAGATCCAGGGCGTAGATGGTGGCATTGGCCAGCACGTCGGGCACCTCGTGATCGACGATCTTCTTTGCCAGACCCTCGGCGATGGCGGTCTTGCCGACGCCGGCCTCGCCCACCAGCAGTGGATTATTCTTGCGCCGACGGCAGAGAATCTGAATTGTACGCTCCACCTCGGACATACGTCCGATAAGGGGATCGATTTTACCCTGCTCCGCCAGTTGGTTCAGGTTTGAAGCATAGGTTTCCAGGGGGGTCTCCTGAGCCTCACCCTGACTTTCGTTGTTGAAGTCTACACCGGGATCCCCCTCCTGTTCTTGTTCCTCCATTTTGGAAATGCCGTGGGAGATAAAATTGACCACATCCAAGCGACTAACCTTTTGCTGCCCTAGAAAATAGACAGCCTGGGAATCCTGTTCGTTGAATATGGCGACCAGTATGTTGGCCCCTGTCACTTCATTTTTGCCGGATGACTGCACATGGAAGACCGCCCGCTGCAGCACGCGCTGAAAACCCAGGGTTGGCTGTATCTCGCGTTCCTCACCTTCAGGAATCAGTGGCGTGGTATGATCGACGAACTCGCGCACTTGGCCACGCAGCTTCCCAATATCCGCGCCACAGGCCCGCAGCACAGTGACGGCTGCGGGATTGTCGAGCAGGGCCAAGAGGAGATGGTCTACCGTCATAAATTCGTGGTGTCTCTCCTTGGCATCCTTGAACGCCTGGTTCAGGGTAAATTCAAGCTCTTTATTCAGCATCAGGAAACTCCAGGGAGGCTTCAGGACTCCTCCATTGTGCATAGTAGCGGGTGCTGGTTACTGCGAGAGAAATCATTGACCTGAGAAACTTTGGTTTCCGCCACATCTTTGGTGAAGACGCCACAGACCCCCACACCCCGCGTATGGACATGCAGCATGACGCGGGTTGCGTTCTCCCTGTCCATAGAGAAAAAGGTTTCTAGCACCTGAACCACGAACTCCATG
>JASFJY010000406.1:0-4093 GCA_050119415.1 Chromatiales bacterium
GCCCTACATATAGCCATACTTTATCTAAGCATGTTGATATATGACACTTATATGCACCTTATGAGACTGATGCATTATTGAAATGCTTTTTGATGTATGGCCATAAAGACAGAGTGCTTGTTCACCACTTAGGCCATTTATTGTTACTTTATCTGTGAAAATGACATCTCTGCCACTATCAAGATTGATAACGAGTTCCGAATAAGCAAGAAGCCTTGCACTCACCGTATCTATTATCGGAACTGCAACTGAGGGTAAACTGATAATAAAGAACAAAAAGAACAATCCAAGACGCATGTACTTTTTCATTCCTAATACATCCTTGTTGAAAAGACTATTGGTAGAGATAAGCAAGAAAAGTGCACAAAAGTTAATTTTTACATGCAATCAGTAGGTTATTTTATCGCACCAATATACTAATATTTTTTACTGTAAATAATCTCGACAGTTTAGCATTAAGGAAGGGAATTTAATTCTGAATTCAAAGGAGCACATTTATGAACTATCTGCCAGCCGGTTTTCTCCATAGATCGCATGACAGGCATGGACTTGCCAGGCTGCGTGTTGCGGCAGGCAATCTAGTTGATCTGACGTCAATGCTGTGAAACTTGTAGCCACTGTGCTCGCGATTTTTTGACCCTGAGCTTCACCAAGCTTTTGGCACCAGCCTCTTGCTGGCACGAGATCAATCCCCAAACTTGCTAGAAGCGTCTCCCTAGCTTTCACTTGTGCCTGTTGCGAAAGCGGGGCATCGTTCTTACTTTTACACTTATCGATTTGCTCATGAGTCGCCCCGAGTTTAAGTAGGCGATAGTCTGGTATTCTACGTATGAAGCTAGACCATGTCTGATTGACGCGCACAAACAGTACTGTTCGCGTCTTGGTATGCCCCGGCTCGGCAAGCAGTGCGTCCACACCGGCGCTTGTCTTGCCCGTATACACTGCCTGAGCCAACAGTGAGTCGCGGGCCTTATCAATGATGTGCTCTCGTACCCAGCGATTCTGCTTGCTGTTCACGACCTGCATGCAGAGAAGCCGCCCTTGGAGAATTTTCCGACCTGGGCATTGTTGAGAATGGTGGTATTCAGGCATAAACGTGGCTTATCCGGCAGGTCGTTAAGGCGTTTGCCTTGAAAAACACCTTATCGAATGTCTCGGCAATAACATTGCTGCGGCTGTAACCGGGCAGTAGCGTCTTGAGTAGGCGTGGCCTCAATGATCGACCAACGAAGCCTTTGGCTAATTCTTCACGCATGTGCCCGAGAAAGTCTTTTGTGACGTTCCGTCTTCCTGCGCCGCCATCCAGGCCGCCCCAAACAGTGAGCCACCAGAGACGGCGGAAAGAGCATTGATCTCATCAACATGATTGATATCCTGCAGTGCACGTAAAGCCCCACAGTGAAAGGCTGCCGCACGCAAGCCACCACCAGAGAGTGCGAGTCCATACAACACATTATACGAAGAATCGGCTGTGACAGTAGTTATTCTATGCATCTCCATCTCCACTGCGTGATTATCCTAACAATCACAGCGATCACAGTGATCACTGCAGACGATACGTCTTGAGACGACCACAGACCTCATGAATGACGGCAAGCTCGGCGATTGTTTTGTTCTCAAGCCGTTCGGAACACTCCTCAGTCGATGCGTTCAGCGCGTGCAGCGCAGCCGCGCTGAATGGACAGCGTTTACCGGGAGATAACCAGCATCGTCCCTTACCACTGTAAGCACGCCATCGATCTGCACTTACCACTGCTTGCTCGAACGTGGCCGCTGCTGGCAAGCGATCAATCTCGACCCCCCACGCTTGCAGGTACTTCCTGGGGCACTGGCCGAGCTGCAGCAACGTTGACGCACACCCGTGTGCGATACTCTCAGCCTGCTTCTTACGGCGGTACCCAAGCATCGGGTGAAAAGCGAACGTCCCGCAGAGCCAGTTGGGTTTGATGGCGACAATATCCAGTTCTACTGACGAGATCTCGCCTGGGCAATCGGTTTCTGGGCGCTCGACCGATCCCTGATGCTCTGTCGCATCCATCCATGCATTGATCTGCTTGGCAGCGCGCTCGTAGATCGTTAACTTGCTGATGTAGCCGAGTTTCTTAGCGCGTGCGGTCAACGCAGGCCAATAGTCTTCCATTGCGCGGGCGCTGCTCTCCTCAGTGATCCGATATACATTGGCTTCCAGGGATGTGACAATAGCGAGGTGCGGCACACGGAACCTGGCATCGTCCTGTGTGTACCAGGGTCGCAGCGAAGGCCTTCGCCGAATTAGTCGACTCTCAACACAGCTAGACGATGTCTTCCACAGACTCTGGACAACAGCATCAATCGGAAGGTTATCAGTAACACCCCCGTCGATGAATTGGCTCGTTGAGTATGAATCGGGGAAGAGCTCTGGGGACCAGCGAGGCCGGAATACGCCGGGGAAGGCACTGCTTGCAAGCAGTGCTTCGAGCAGATCGACACGCTCTGGTACTGACTCTGTCGCGAAGGGGTCACCTAATGTCACGAGACGCCCCTCCGTTAGATCCGTGCACGTTGCAAGCATGAGGACACCATTTGCAAGGAAATCGTCAAACACCCCTGCTGGAAACTCGCGTCTGATCCCCTCCTCCGGTGCGCCTTTCAATCGTTGAATGACGAAATGCTCGATCAACTGTTGTAATGCACCCGCACCCAGCGCTTCCTCTCCCACCTGCATACGATCAAGCCATTGCTGTCCTAGCTTGCGCAGTAAACGTCCCGCACGACCTGACTGACGCGCCCTCAATGCACGGGCCAGCAGATTCAATTGAAAAGGATTGATATAAAACAATCGTTCCAATCCTGCGATAACCTGACGCGCGCTGCGACCGAACGTATCAGAGTCCGTGCGATCGTATTTTCGGAATAACGTGTCGACCTGGCGCAAAGAGAAGCGTGTATCGGCCGCCCGAATGCTCCATTCGCGTATGAAATCAGCGAACCTATCGGTCAGAATGATCCAGTCAACAGCGAGGTAGATAGCAGTAATCCGCGCAATTTGCCGACAACTGCTCACCGTATCCTCGTGCTGTACCGCTAACACTTCAGCCGCCATCGCTGCTGTGATCGAACCTATGGACGCGCCTGCAACAATATCCGGCCGTACGTTTAGTTCGCTCAATGCGTTCAACACACCAACCTGAAAGACGCCGCGAAATACACCGCCGCTGAACAAAAGGCTGACCATGGGGCGCCCCTCCGGATTGCCATTGTGGAAGGTCTTGGCATCATGAGGCCAGGTACCTTTCAGCATAGGATAGACCTCAGACGGGGCGGTTGTGGATTCAGCTGCCTTAGCCTCGAAATACCGATCAGAGGTACTTCTCATGTGACCATGAGGGCGCCGTCTTTTCCCAGTACTGGAGTTTTAGCGAATATTTAAAAACCTGTCTACACGCTGGTTCGTCCACTGTTTTCTTTGTGAATTGGCGCTTGGACTCAGGCTCTGTATTGCTTTCAAGAAGCGTGCAGTGCTGACAAACCTCCCATAGCCCTGGGGGATCATTTAGTAATGTTGATCCCATTTCGATTACCTCGCTTCGATTCGACGTATACCGTTCCCCCGAGTCGTCTTGGCGATTCGAAACCAGTGTCTATCAGACTCGATTAGAATATACGTTTCTTCATAGACTATTTTTCACTGAATGTATCGTTCAACTGCAATTTGAATGTATAGTAGTTCTTCAACTGGATAGTCTGCGTCCGCGGACCCATTTTGGCTGCACTTTCTTCTAATGCAGTCGACTACTCGGCCGTCTTCTCCTCAAAACATGCATTTGCACCCAGAGATGCAATGACGTTGGAGAACATATCTGGACTGGGCTCAGTATACACAACTTGCAAGTGGTGAGTTTTTTGACCGTGTTTCTTACCCTTATCTGTCTTCAAGACTACATGTTGACGAGCATCGAGACTGACGCTCTTAGCGGTGGTTTCATCGGTAGTGAAGGAATTTTGAATAACGCTGCTACAACCACCGACTAGAATGGCGAATACAACGGAGGAGACACTGACTGGTAGATTTCCTAAGGTTTGACGAGAAAGGAATTTTATTTCCGTATATCTA
>JASFJY010000407.1:0-4079 GCA_050119415.1 Chromatiales bacterium
TATCCGCCAACCCCTTGAGCTGGCCGGCCAGGTTGTCGCCAATGACATGCGCGTTTTCCATGCCGAGCTTCTGGCCCAGTTTCATGGCTTGCCAACCGCTGCGTTCGATCTGCTCGCAGGACTGCGCGGCTTTTTGATACGCCGCCTTGAGGTCGGGATTCTCACGAATGTTCCGGGTAATCCGGTTCTCGACGTTGCTGATCTCCATGGCATGGGCCACGGTCGCCGGTCGGTCCTGCAGGGTTTCGAGGTGTTGCAGAAGCGGCTGTAGGCGATCATCGTTACGCAGCAAAGTCATCTGCTCATCGGCTCGCTTGAGATGCCGATTGGCGTTGTATACGGCGTTGTTCATGGTCTGCTGACGGAAGGCGTACAGGTCTTCGGATGATTTCACCGCCGTCTTCTGTGTGCCTGCCGCCGTGGCCTTGGCACCTTTGTCGGCGGCGCTGGTGGCGAACCGGGTAGAGGGCAGTACGCCCTTGGCCGTGCCGATTAGTGCGGCCTCGGTCAAGTAGACTGACAAGCGGATCACCGAGGCCAGCGCCTCGGCTACCGGGGATGCCGAGTGGTAAGTCTTCTGCTGGGTTTGCTGCTGTTTCTCGTCCTGCTGTTGCCGGCGGTTTTGCTCGTCGCTATCCGTCTGTGGTTCGTCGGCCTTGTCGGATTTGGGATCGGCCGGGGTGTTGTGGATGTGCCGGTCATTCTCGCTGGAAGCGCCGCCTCTGTGCAGCGCTTCATCGTGGATGCCGTGGATGGTTCCGTTCACGCCCTCAGGGTCAAACCGGTTCATACCGACACCCCTTATTTCGGTTGTGCCGCTTGCAAACGCAGCTGATTGAGGGCCGGCCGGGTCTGGGTGTCTGTCTGCATGGCCAAGGACTGTGCCTGCATGGCCATGGTTAGCCGCATCATCTCGTTCTGGTCAAGCAACAGCTTGTTGGTCAGGTTGATCGAAATGATCAGGTCGCGGATCAGGTCGTCATCGCGTTTGGCGGCGACCTCGGCCATGTAGGTCGAATTGCTGAACCGACTATCCACCAGGGTTGAAATGACAGTCGCATAGCCGACATTCGTGGTATCAATGCCGTCGGGGCGCGGGTAGCCCATTTCCCCCCACTTGGAGTCGGCCCATGTGCCGAGGGTGTAGGCCGGCGCGTGCTGGCTGAACAGGTAGGTCAGGGCGCGACCCGGCAGCGACAGCTGAGCCTCGCGCTGTTTGGTCAGGGCCTGAGAGGCTTGGCCGGCAGCGGTATCGGATGCCGTATCGTCCAACTGGGAGGGTGGCGTCGGATCGATCAGGTTCTTAAGAAACTCCACGGCCGCAGACGCCTCATCGGGCGTCATGGTGCCGGCTTCCGGTAACAGGCTTGCGGCGCCTGTTCGGGTGGCCTCGATCGACGACTCGACCAGCCGCTTGACGGCCTGACCGGGGGAGGTCACTGACTCACTGTGCTCGCTGAGCTTCTCCTGCAACGCGGTTTTGATGCCGGCTTGCACGGCATCCCCTTCGATCATGCCTTCGGCGCGGACTTCTTCTTCACACGCATTCGGGTTGATACTGGGGTAGGCCTTCTCCTGCGTCATCATGGCCTGAAAAGCGGTTAGGCGTGCCGAGATAGCCGCCTGTTCCTTGAGGTGGGCGTCCAGGGCTTCGGTAATGGCCTTCGTTTGGCGCTGGATTTCGCCGGCCTGCCGTTCGTTGTGAGTGCCGATGGCGTTGACGATGGACGTTTGGGCCGTCATCACCGCTGCGGCGATCGCCGATTCGGCAGCGGCGATCTTGGCCATCAGGGTCGCCTTGGCTTCCTGGACGGCCGGTGTACAGGGGGCACAGCAGCAGGCCAATGATGCGGGCGCGTAGGCCGCCATTGCGCTTGCCAGCAAGATGCCCGCAAGCAGAGGGACAAGGCGTTTCTTATTTGTAGAGATCATTGATGAACTGCTCCCCTTCGAAGTAGGCGTCATCGGTGTTGAAGCTGCTGTCACCGCCGGTGCCGATGTCTATTTTGACGCCACCCAGCCCATAGGGCAGATCGGTGTTCAGGGTGTCGGAAATCGCCTGATTGAGGTTGTCGATCCCCGTGTTGTAGAGATTGATGGCTTCATCGCATACCGTGTCGATGAGCGAGGTGACCAGGTTCGTAGCGAGACCTGAGAGGGATGGTACGGTCAGCGAGATTAAGGCGCTGGGGTTTAGGATTGTGTCGAGGCAGGCTGATTCTTCCAGATCAATGGGAGATAGGTAGGTGGTCTTGTTTCCTGCTTCGGTTTGTTTCGCATTCAGTTCCTCTTTGGCATTTTGTATTGCTTCTTCCACTTTGTCGCAGGCCGGCAAGGCGTGGGATGCGGGCGCATGCAGCATGACCGTCACAGCGAGTAGGGCGGCCATCAGGTGTGGTGATCGTTTATTGAGAGGGGTTTCCATCCATCAGTCCTCTAGGGCCTGTTAACAGGCCCGATTAGCGCCTCGATCAGTTCGCGGCGGCGTTCGTAGGAGAAGATTTCGTTAATCAGTTGGCTGCGCGCCAGGACACGCAAGCGTGACGCGAGTACTTTGGCTTCCGCGACCTGCGCTTCATGCGTCTGCGCATAGTGGGCCATATGGATTGAGAAATTCGCGTCACCGGATAGCAGGTTGACCAGCTCAATCGCCCGTGAAAAACGGATGTACGCGGTGATTCGCGTGGCCTCCTCGATGCTCATGATCGGTTCGCCGCCCTCGATCCGGGCGATAAGGATTTCCAGTTCACGCAACAGGGCGTCGAACTCCGAATCGGGCTCGTCAAGAGTCCAGCTCTCCAATGCCTCGAAGGCCGACAGTGCCTCAACCTTCTGTGTTGCAGACGCTTTTTCCATGTTCGGCATCATAACAATAAGACAGCTGGCAATCAATATATGGTAGTACCGTAATATATTATTGTGGCATGCGTTTAATATGCGCATTTAAATTATGCGCAGTTGAGGATGTTTACCGGATAACTCATGTCAGCGCGAACTGATCAAGCTGAATCCCGTCCATACAGAGACGTACGCCATCGAGGCGTATAAAACAGTTTCCCCATTACCCGCAATGCTCAGCTACTGAGTCAGAACATGATGATTGTGAATTGAGCATTGAAGTGTTCGTTTTTCTCCCCTCACCCTGCCCCTCTCTACGGGAGGGCTCCGATGATTTCGCTGAATTGGGGCATTTCGGTGCGGACATCTCCTAATCATTGCGATCTCTGCGCATCTCGTAAACCGCTTGACTTGCGCGTGGGGCGACGGCCTGTTGTGAGGTTGGCGCGGTTGTGTTTCGCAGATATTTCATAGTATCATATCGAAACAATATGGAAGTACCATATAAAACTAATATCGGGGCCTTTTATCCTTCAGTGATAGCTGTTGAATTGAGCATCAAAACAGCATCATCACTGATCCCAGCAAGCTGCTTTGCAATAAGCCGCGGATTCACCGCTGTTAGTATATGACTGCAAATAATAATCTCCCTCTGATTTGTACACTTGGCAACGGCCCATGTCGAATTCATCATATTTTCCCGTCTGCTGACTACCGTATTCCGCAGATGTCAACGCACAAATATCGTGCGATCCCATTTTCTTTATCTTTCTGCAATACCTCTTGCAGTTAGCTTTGTATTCAGTTCGAGTGAAGGAAAGCGTTCCGCCCTTTGTGCCATCCGTGGTGATGTCGTCAGACAGGGTACGGGAATCCGAGCCGCCATTGAGGCTGGTTCCGCTCAAGGAGCGGGCGATCCGACTTTTGGCGGTAGAGAAATTTTCGGCCATGACCAGTTGACTGCTGTTTAACAGCAACAGTGCCGGAAGCATGGCCATGAATATGGTCTTCTTTTTCATTACTTTTTCACCTCGTAGATTGTCGACGTTTACATATAAAGTCGGACGTACACTCTTAAGCGACCGCCAGTTAGATGATTGTCTTTGTTTCGTGAATAACAGAGGAATAATTAATCCTGATCCCAGCAATCAGACGAGCAATGGTCACCATCATAAGTTCTCAAGTAGTATCTTCCATTAGTTTTAAACAAATTACATCCACCCCCCCCCAGTACCTGTATA
>JASFJY010000408.1:0-4069 GCA_050119415.1 Chromatiales bacterium
TTACGGCTTAAGCAACTGTATTATATCGAAATTTCAGGGTTTTGCCTTTTTAATGCGTGAAACATTCGGGCTAGCGACGGATGAGGCAAACTTGGAGAAAGGTATAGTTTGCTCGCGTGCCATCTGGTTTATCTTCACCCGTGCAGGCATCCCCTACAACTCTGAAAACCGTTATCTCTCAACAGCGATGATGACAGACAGCGACTCCATGATGTCGCAGGAGTTCGAGCGTTGCGATAGCGAACGCTTCCGCATTGGCGACATCCTCGTCTATCGCGACGACGAGCGCGAGAGACCGAACGGCCATGTGGTTATGGTGATCGACCCAGGCAAACGGATCGCCTGGGGATCCCACGGTTGGGACGGTAACGAAGGCAAGCGCGGCGTGGAGTATCAGCTGATCAAGCACAAAAAAGATTGGCGGCGCTGGGATCGCAAAACCATGTACAGAAAAGCCTGTTGGCGACACAGATTATTCTCGGTACAGGCTGAAACAAGCCGCGGACTGCCCGGTATCAGTGCACTGAAGAGCGCCTGTTTAACAAACAAACGGTGCGGAATGATCCTATGACTGAAGAGAAACAAAAGTGGAGTGAACCAAAGTTATCAATGGCTGATTTTATCACTGCCAATAGCGTACTGACACCTGCAGTCGTCGGTACCGGGGTGACGACCATCACGGCCATACTGGTCAGTCAGTTCGGCCTGCCCGGTAACTGGAGTGCGCTGGCCCTCAGCATGATCTTCGGACTACTGACATGGGCGGACAAGACAGTACCCTGGCTGAAACGCCTGGCCTTGTACCTGATCAACTCCTTAACCATTCTGGTATTCGCCATCAGACTTAACGAAGCGGGCATGGCAACTACCGGTTACGATGACTGCCCAGTTAAACGCATCTACGATCGCGTACCCGATACCAGACCCAGGGAGTTCTTCAAACCCTGGTTCTGATCCACCTTTCAAGGAACATGCGGGGGGACATAACCCTAGCGACAATTTGTAATTTTTTACAGATTTGCGTCGGTGGTTTTTACACCTCTCAGCGCCTATGCGGAAGAAGAAAAAATTACTTCCTTGATTCTAAATGTAAATATCTTCTTGGTATGGGCTTTGCAAAATACAGAATTGCATTCCTAGTATGGGTCGTTTATTTATGTTTTATTAAGAATAGGAATACTATTTCAATAAAGGAACTTTACAAGGATTTGTAAATGAAAAAAAAGCTCTCTATTTATGCGGCAGCCTTTCTTGCTGTCGGCTTGGCAACTTCAGTGAGTACAAGTCAAGCTGCTGTTGTTAGCATAGACAGTCTGACAGTCAGCTGGTTGAGTCAAGTCCCGGCAATCGCGCCGGCGATAATCGGGAATGGCACCAGCTCAGCTTCATTTTACTGGGGAGTGCCAGCCAGTAAGGATGGCCAATCCGGTTACAACTTCACTACGGCGTCAACACCGATATCCTATGAAGTGCCTCCTCAGACGCCAGTTTTCATTATTGGTACCTGGAGTCATTATAACAATCCTATCTATAAACCATCACTGGACACGATTCGATTGGTAATTTCAGCAGAAATCAGCATAGATGGCGTCTCTCAAGGCATCATGAATTTCTATTTTGATTTTGTCTATAACGAAACACCCAACAATGAGAATCCGTGCGCAAATGGTATTCCAAATAACATAGGTGTGAATATCAAAGGTTGCGCGGATATCGTTGATGTCAATTACAATACACTTTCCGACAGCTTTTTGCTCGATGGCACACTTTTCACCCTAACTCTTACAAGCGATTCCAGTCATTTCGAGACGGTTGAATCTTCAACCAATACATTTCCCGTGAATGCAACAATCGTTGCGACAAGCACAGTTAACCCAGTGCTTTCTTCACTTTTTCGAAATAACAATACTATCTATGAATCAACGTTAGGATTTGTTCGATTGCTGGATTCAGATAAAATTCGCGAAGGCGGCTGCTCTCAAGGCAATACGACAAGCACAGTTGTTCCAGAACCTTCTTCACTTGTTCTAGTGGCTTCTGGTTTGCTTGGTATTGGGATTACAGCAAAGAAAAGAAAGAAGACCATCCGTTCCCAGATGCTTAAGGACTCGCGAAAGTAGATTTCCGTACTCTACTAACCGGTATTTCCGGCTCGATTTAAGGGAACAGTCTACAAATGCTTGTAGGTGACGCCTAAGCTCAGCCACCCTTGAGGAGCCCCGTCCACCCTGACAGTTCCAGGTATATCTCGCGCTCGCCCAATAATTCAAACAAACGTTTGACTGAAATCGATCCTTGATCTATCTTCCCGCACAGACCCGAGAATTAGACGAAATCGACCAGATGCCAGCTTCCACCCCGCCATTTATGCCCGAGACCCGGCAACGCCTGCTGCAGGCCGCAATCGTCGCCTTTGGCCAGCGGGACTATGACGGTGTCAGCGCGCGGCAGATCGTGGAGACCGCGCAAGCTAATATCTCCGCCATCTCCTACCACTTCGGCGGCAAGCACGGACTCTACCTGGCGACAGTGGAGTACCTGGCGGAAAGACTGCATGCCGAGATGGCCGAGCATCACGCCAGGGTGGCGCAGGCGCTTGAAAGTGCCGACAGAGAGGCCTGCGCTGACAGGCTCTGCGACTTCATTGGCGCCTTTGTTGAAGTCATGCTCGCCGGCGGCCTGGGCGAAAGCGCCCCCGGCATCATCTTCCGGGAACAGCATCAGCCCACCGATGCCTATGAAGTCCTTTACCGGAAGTTGCTGCAGCCGATACACGCCACCCTCACCGGGCTGGTGGCCTGCTACCGCGGTGAGACAAAAGAGACCCGCGCCTCGCTTCTGCTGGCCCACGCCCTGTTGGGACAGGCCGTCATTTTCCGCATCGGGCGCACAACCCTGTTGAAACGACTTGGAAAATCGACCTACAGTCGCGCCGATATCACCGAACTGAAACGACGGCTAAGCTCATACTGCCGCTGTCTGTTAGAAGCTCCCCAAGATCCAAAGGATAGCCCCTGATGGTTTTCGATAAACACCCCCGCCGCCGCACACTGCTGATCCTGCCACCCATCGCTTTAGGCATTCTGGTGCTGCTGTTGATGGCCGGCGGTCGCAAACCGCCGGTGCAGGCGGAGACGACGACCCCGGCCAAACCGGTACGCACCCTTGAGGTCCAGCAGGTCGATCTGGTACCGGTGGCCGAAGGCTACGGCTCGGTGAAGCCCGCCCAGCTCTGGACCGCGGTGGCGGAGGTTTCGGGGCGCATCGTCGAGCTGCACCCAAGGCTGCGTGACGGCGAGATCCTGCCGGCCGGCACCCTGCTGCTGCGTATCGATCCGGTCGACCACGAACTCAACCTGGCCCAGGCCGAGGCGGCGCTGGCGGAGCTGGATGTGGAGCAGGCCAACGCCGAGGCCAATCTCATGATCGAACAGCGCAACCAGAAGATCGCGCAACGGGAATTCGACCGCATCTCCAAGCTGGCCGCCAAGGGGACCGCCTCCCGCAGCAGTCAGGACGACGCCGAACAGGCCCTGCTCAACAGCCGCAACGCGGTGCAGAACATCCGCAACACCCTGGCCCTGATACCCACCAAACGTAAGGTATTGGAGGCGAAGCGAAGCCAGGCGGAGCGGGATCTGCAAAACACCCGCATCCTCGCCCCCTTCAACCTGCGGGTGGCCAATCTGAAAATCGAGACCGACCAGTTCGTCAGCAAGGGGCAGTCCCTGTTCGAAGGCGACTCGGTGGACCGGGTGGAGGTGCTGGCCCAGTTCCCCCTCGCATCCCTGCGTCGGCTCTTCATAGGGCGCGATAACATCCATGTGGACAGCGCCATAATGGGGGAGAACCTGCCCCAGATGGTTCAGCTCGAAGCGCAGGTCAGGCTCGATATGGGCACTACCCAGGCTGATTGGCAGGCTGAATTTGTCCGCTTCAGCGACAACGTCGATCCCCAGACCCGCACCATGGGGGTTGTAGTAGCGGTCGACAAGCCCTTCGAAAAGGTCAAACCCGGGGTGCGCCCGCCCCTCTCCAAGGGCATGTTCGTGCAGGTGCTGCTGCGCGG
>JASFJY010000409.1:0-4069 GCA_050119415.1 Chromatiales bacterium
TGATGTGTCGGTGCAGGACGCGGCCGCCCAGCTGGCTGCCGGATTGCTAGAGCTGGCGCCCGGACAGTCGGTGCTCGATGCCTGCGCCGCACCGGGAGGTAAGAGTTGTCATCTGCTTGAATCTGAGCCCGGAGTGAGGCTGACCGCCATCGACATCGATGGTGAGCGCCTGCAACGGGTGGCAGAGAATCTGGCCCGTCTCGGACTACAGGCGGAGTTGCTGGAGGGCGATGCGTCAGCACCCTCGGGTGACTGGGCCGAGCGCCGCTACGACCGCATCTTGCTCGACGTGCCTTGCTCCGCCACCGGTGTCATCCGGCGTCATCCGGACATCAAGCTGTTGCGGCGTGAGCAAGATATCGCCGAGTTGGCGGCTCTGCAGCGGCGCATACTGAAGGCGGTCTGGCCGTTGCTTAAGCCGGGTGGCCTGATGCTCTACGTCACCTGTTCCTTCCTGGCGGCAGAGAACGAGCATCAGCTCGACTGGTTTCTGGTGGAACAACAGGAGGCGCGGGAACGTCCCATCGACGCGGATTGGGGCGAGGCGCGATCGGTCGGCCGTCAGATCGCACCCGGTGAAGGGGGTATGGACGGCTTCTACTATGCGCTGTTGGAGAAGCGGCCGTCATGAGACAGTTGGTTGTTGCCCTGTTGCTGTGGAGCTGCTGCGGTCTGGTCGGGGCCGCGCCCTTTGTGGTCAAAGACCTTTCGACCGAACTCGAGGCTGGCACCTACCATCTCAATGCCCGCATCGACTACCGGCTGACGCCAGAGGTGCATGAGGCCCTGAGCAACGGTGTGCCTCTGACCCTGAGGGTTCAACTGGTTGTAGGCAAGGTCTGGCGTGATTTCTGGGAAGCCAACCCGCTGTCACGCACCCTGCGCTTCCAGATCCGTTATCATGCCTTGACCGAACTCTATCGGGTGGTCGATATGCAGACTGGCGAGGAACAGAATTTCGTGACACAGGAAGCCGCCCTCTATGCCCTGGGCGAAATCGGCGACCTGCCCTTGGTCGCCCAGGCCGATCTGGTGCCGGGTGAGGCCTATCAGTTGCGGCTGCGGGCCGATCTGGAGATCGAATCACTGCCACTGCCCCTACAGCCACTGGCCTACCTGGGCCGTGGCTGGCGTCTCACTTCCGGGTGGACCCAATGGCCACTTCGACCCTGAGTCGTCTGCGCCTCGGCGGCCTCTCCGTCGCCCTGCTGTTGATCCTGCTGCTGGTGACCCTGCACCTGATGAGCAGCGCGGTACAGAATTCCGCCGAGCTGAGCAGGTATTTCGTGCCTCTTTTGGTGATCAATCTGGCCGGCATGGTGGTGCTGATCGGCCTCATCACCTACAACTCGATCCGCTTGATCCGCCAGTATCTGCGCCACAGCGCCGGTTCGCGACTGACCCTGCGCATGGTGGCCATCTTCATCGTCATTTCGCTGATTCCGGTTGGGGTGGTCTACTTCTACTCTTTCAGCTTCCTGCAGGGCGGCATCGACAGCTGGTTCGATGTGCGTATTGACCAGGCCATGGAGGATGCCCGTGAGCTGGGCCAGGCCTCCCTCGATCTGAACCAGCGCCTGTGGCTGAGATATACCGAGCAGCAGCTGCTCAGTATCACCGACGCCTCGGAATCGGCCCTCTCCCTGACCATTGCCGAGCTGCGCCAACAGTCGGGCGCGTTGGAACTCTCGCTGAGCGATCTCAATGGTCAGATCATCGCCTACTCCAATGCGGTGGCATCGGAACTGGCGCCGTCGAAACCGGATGATTTCATCATGCAGCAGCTACGCAAGGGCAGCAGTTATGTAGGGCTGGCCAGGGAGAAGGACGAACTGATGATCCGGGTGGCGGTGGAGGATCCGTTGGGCCGGCCCTATATCATCCAGGGGCTCTATCCTGCTTCCGACCGGGTCAGTGCCCTGTCGGAGAAGCTGGAGCTGGCCTACAACCGCTACAAAGAGCTTTCATTCCTGCGCCAATCATTGAAGCGCAACTTCTCCCTGACCCTTTTCCTGGTGCTGATGTTCGCTGTGCTCTCGGCCATCTGGGCCGCTTTCTTCTCCGCCCGGCGCATGGTGGCGCCGATCACCAACATCGCCGCCGGCACCCGCGCCGTGGCGCAGGGCGACTACGACCGCCAATTGCCGGTGCCGCAGGCCAAGGATGAACTCGCCTTCCTGGTCACCTCCTTCAATGCCATGACCCGGCGTATCGGCCAGGCCCGCGACCAGGCCGATCGCAGCCAACGCGAAGTGGAGGGACAGCGTGCCTATCTGGAGACGGTGCTCGGCAGGCTCTCCTCCGGTGTGCTGACCTTTGACGAGCAACATCGGCTGCGTACCACCAACCCGGCGGCGGAGAAGATCCTCGGCGCCAATCTGCAACGCCTGATCGGCTCGCCGGTGCAGAATCTGGCGCTGGCCTCACCGGTTCTGCGGCAGTTTGCAGAGGGTCTGCAGGCACCCCTACGCCAGCCCCGGGAGGAGTGGCGCGGTGAGTTGACCCTGTTCGGTGGTGAGGGGCGCAAGGTACTGATCTGCCGGACCACCCCGTTTGCCCAGCCGGACGGGCCGTCCGGCCATATCGTGCTGTTCGATGACATTACCGCCCTGATTCGGGCTCAGCGCGATGCCGCCTGGGGCGAGGTGGCGCGGCGTCTCGCCCACGAGATCAAGAATCCCCTGACACCGATCCAACTCTCCGCCGAGCGGCTGCGACACAAATACTTGAAGCGCATGCCGGAGAAGGACGCCGAGGTGCTTGACCGCGCGACCCATACGATTGTGCAACAGGTGGAGGCGATGAAGAGCATGGTCAACGACTTTTCCGAATACGCCCGTCCGCCGCAGATGGAACTCAAGCCACTTCATCTCGATCGTCTCATCGAGGAGGTGGTCGATCTCTACAGGGGCAACAAGGGGGTTTGCTTCAAGGTCGATCTGACGGCGGAGCTGGCGCGGGTGGAGGCTGACACCCTGCGTATCCGCCAGGTGGTGCACAACTTGGTAAAGAATGCGGTCGAGGCGATGGATGGGCAGCAGCAGGCACAGGTCAAGGTGGGCTCCCAGGTGGTGAGCCGGGACGATCACCCCTACTACGAGCTATGTGTGCGCGACAACGGGCCCGGATTCAATGAGTCGATGATTCATCATCTGTTCGAACCCTACGTTACCTCCAAACCCAAGGGTACGGGTCTGGGTTTGGCCATCGTGAAGAAGATTGTCGAGGAGCATGGCGGTATCATCTGGGCGGAGAATTGCGGCAAGGGTGCCTGCGTGGTCATGCAGTTGCCCATGTTGCTGGATCTGGATGTGCAACCCAGCGAGGAGAGTGAGGTATGAGCGGTAGTTACATGCTGGTGGTCGATGATGAGCCGGAGATTCGTAATCTGGTCAAGGAGATCCTCGAAGACGAAGATTACGAAGTGGCTTTGGCGGCTGATGGACAATCGGCACGCAAGGCGCTGCGCGAACGTCGCCCCGATCTTATCCTGCTCGACATCTGGATGCCCGATGTGGACGGCATCACCCTGCTCAAGGAATGGGGTGAGCAGGAGGGGCTGCCCTGCCCGGTGATCATGATGTCGGGTCATGGCACAGTGGAGACGGCGGTGGAGGCGACCCGCCTCGGCGCCTATGACTTCCTGGAGAAACCCCTCTCCATGGCCAAAATGCTGTTGACCATCGAGCGGGCCCTGGAGGCGGAACAGCTGAAACAGGAGAACGTGGGGCTGCGCCGCCACACACATGCAATCCACGAACCCACCGGCAGGAGCCCGGTGATGCTGCGCCTGCGCGAACAGGTAAAGCGCATCGCCCAACACGATACCTGGGTGCTGGTGACCGGCGAGCCGGGCAGCGGCCGTGAGACCCTGGCCCGCTATCTTCACTCCCAGAGCATGCGCCGTGAGCGCCCCTTTGTCGAGGTCAGCGTCAGCTCTATCATCAAGGCCAATGCGGCGCAGGAGCTGTTTGGTCATGAGGCGGGGGGGCGCATCCACTATGGGCGGCTGGAGCAGGCCATGGGAGGTACCCTGTTTCTCGACGATGTGGCCGATATGGACATGGAG
>JASFJY010000410.1:0-4068 GCA_050119415.1 Chromatiales bacterium
CATCGACCGGATCAGTCAGCGCATTACCTTGATCGCTTCTGCCGCCGGTGGCATGGAGATTGAAGAAGTGGCTGCCGCCTCACCGGAAAAAGTGATACGTGAGATGGTCGACCCGGCGGTAGGTCTGCAGGATTTCCAGTGCCGTAAGGTGGCCGCCGGCATCGGTCTGAGCGGCAAACAGATCGTCGATGCGGGTAGGCTGATGAAACGGCTCTATCGCTGCTTCCGTGATAAGGACGCCCTGATGGTGGAGGTCAACCCACTGGTGACCACCCAGGACGGGCGGTTTCTCGCCCTTGATGCCAAGATGTCCTTCGATGGCAACGCCCTGTTCCGTCAACCGGAGATTGCCGATCTGCGGGACTTCGACGAGGAAGATCCGAAAGAGGTGGAGGCATCGGGTCACGACCTCAACTATATCGCCCTCGACGGCAGCGTCGGCTGCATCGTCAACGGCGCCGGGTTGGCGATGGCCACCATGGACGCCATCAGCCTCTACGGTGGCCGGCCGGCCAACTTCCTCGACGTGGGTGGCGGCGCCTCGCCGGAGAAAATCGCCAACGCCATGCGCATCGTGTTGGAAGATCCCAACGTCAAGGTCCTCCTGCTCAATATCTATGCCGGCATCAACCGCTGCGACTGGATCGCCGAAGGCATCGTCAAGGCGATGACCACCCAGGCGATCCGGGTGCCGATCGTGGTCCGTCTGGCGGGAACCAACCTGGAGGCGGGGCGCAAAATTCTCGCCGAGTCGGGGCTCGACTATATCCATGCCGAGCGCCTCAGCGACGCGGCGGAGAAGGCTGTCATGGCTTTGCAGGGGGAAGCGGCATGAGTATTCTGGTGAACAAGAAATCGCGGGTCATTTTTCAGGGTTTCACCGGCCAGCACGCCACCTTCCACGCTCAAGAGGCGATGCGCATGGGTACAGATGTGGTGGGCGGCGTGACGCCGGGTAAGGGTGGTCAGCGCCATATCGATCGACCGGTCTTCGACACCGTGAAAGAGGCTGTGATTGAGACTGGCGCCGATGTCAGCGTGGTCTTTGTGCCCCCCCCCTTCAGTGCCGATGCCATCATGGAGGCGATCGATGCCGGCATCAAAGTTATCGTGGTGATCACCGACGGGGTTCCGGTGCAGGACATGGTGCGGGTCAAGCGCTACCTGATCGGTCACGACGCCATCATCATCGGCCCCAATACCGCTGGTGTCATTACTCCCGGCGAGTGCAAGGTGGGCATCATGCCGGCGCACATCTATCCCAAGGGGCGTGTCGGCCTAGTCTCTCGCTCAGGCACTCTCAACTACGAGGCGGTGGAGCAGATGAGCGAGCTGGGTCTCGGCATCTCCACCAGTATCAGCATTGGCGGCGATCCGGTCAACGGTTGCGACTTTCTGACCTTGATAAAGCGCTTCGCCGGCGATCCGGAGACCGACGCGGTGCTGATGATCGGCGAGATCGGCGGCTCCCAGGAGGTTGAGGCCGCCGCCTGGGCGCGTAGCCACATGGATAAACCGCTGATCGGTTTCATCGCTGGCTCCACCGCGCCGGCGGGTCGCACCATGGGTCATGCAGGAGCCATCATCTCGGGTGAGTCCGACACCGCACAGGTGAAGATGCGCCGGTTGAGCGAACTGGGCGTCAGCGTGGTGCAGAACGCGGCCGAGATCGGTCTGACGGTGCAACAGAATCTCTTCGAAACAGTATCCTGAGGCGGGGGCGTTGTATTAATCCGCATGTTTCACCCGTTCGCTTAGTTGCGGCCACATTACCATTCACTGTCGTAACCCGACCTACAACTACAAGACTGAGAAATATTGGCGTCTAAGTGTTCATTTGCGCTTAATGCATCTCAATGATACTTCTCGGTAGTGTAGTGCCCTGGTTCTTTGCGGCGGTGCTTGCGCATGCCTCGCTCCTCGAGGGCTTGCGAGACCTCACGGATCATGCCCATGTTGCCACACAGCATGACATGCGACCTTTCAGCTGTGAGGCTGACACGGGCGCCGTGTTCCAGACGGCCATCCTCCAGGGCTGCCAGAACTCGTCCGTGCAGGGTGTCCTCCACCTGTTCCCGACTGGTGATCGGTAGATATCGGAAGCGCTCGTCATAGCGCCTTTTCAGATTGGCGATCTCCTCACCGTAGCTGAGCTGATCCCGATTTCGCACGTTGTGGACAAGCACGATCTGGTTAAACCGTTGCCAGGTGTCATCGGTGCGCAAGATGGAGAGGTAGACTCCCAGGGCTGTCCCTGTTGCGATCATCCAGAGGTTCTCGCTCTGCGGCAGCTGCTCGAGGGTGAAAAAGCCATTGGGTCGTGCCGATACCCAAACCCGGTCACCCGGTTCCAGTGCCGCAAGACGGGGACTCAGAGGACCGTTCTCCACCTCGTTGAAATGGATCTCCAGCAGCTCATCCTGAGGCGGGTTGACCAAGGAGTAGGGTCGTGCCACCCGTTCACCGTCTATTTCAAGGGCCAGGCGGGTGAACTGCCCCGCGATGAATGCATCGACCGGTGCTTTGAGGCGCAGGGAGTAGAGCTTGCCGCTCCAGTGCCGCTTTTCAACGATCCTGCCTTCTAACCACTTTTCCATGCTCTAGTCCTCCAACACGACATACTTGGTTGCGGGATTGATATGAAGATATATAACCTCCAATTCGAGCACCTGCATCGTTGTAATAATTGGGGTTTTTCAGCTGAAGGCGAAAATGGCTACTGCTGAATTCAGCCATGAGTTGCTCTTGAGCATTAAGCCGAATGTTGCAGTGCGCTGGTGCGTTCAGCGTGAGGCGGTAACGCTTGAATATTCCAAGAATGCCTATAAAAAAACGTAAGTTAGTTTCTTTTCTAAGCGACCTGATGAAATATTCGGATTAAAAAAGCCCCAAGGAGGGAGGCTTATCGGCTGATCAAGGAATTGCGCAGTATCAGACGTCCGTATTGACGATATTGGAGAAACCGCTCTCTAAACCCTCCAGGTCGTAGACGGTTATGGCAAAGTAGTAGTTGCCGCTGGGCAGTGAGTCCACGGTGTATTCGGTGATGTCTGTGTCGTTCAGGTCGACCAGCATGCTGAGATCGTCAGCGGAGGAGCCGTAGTAGATGCGATAGCCTTCTAGCTCAGTGAGGGATAGGTAGCTGCCATCGACGCGGCTGCTGGGGGCGCCCCACGAAAGCACTAAGTGACTGTCGGGCGTGGTGTCACGATTGTCGCTGCCGGTGTCACTGCCGCTACTACCACAGGCCGCCAATAAGAGTGTTACGATCGAGACCAGAAGGAGGGTAGCGAGCTTTTTCATGGTTCCATCCTGAATATAGTTCAGCTGTTACTGAATCCTGGCGGCAGAGAGGGAGGAAAACTTTAGGTACTGGTTCACACTTCTCCCTGGTGCTAAATTCCTATACTTATCGCTAATTAAAAAATCATAACACATAGGAATTGAAAGAGATAATGAAGGGGTGATGGGGGGGCAGGCGTATTTTAACCGGCTGATATGTTGCGTATGAAAAAGATGCGGATGCGTAGTGGCAATTGCAACATTAAGATGGCTGCTGTTCTTGGATTATGGATTGCTTTTCTCTTTGAAAAAGGGGACGATCATAGGATTTTCACCACTGAGGCAGGATCGGTGTGAAGAAAAGGATACTTATCCTTAACGGCAAGGGAGGCTGTGGGAAGACAACCATTGCGACCAATCTGGCGGGCTACTACGCCTCCTCAGGTACGCCGACGGCGCTGATCGACAATGACCCTCAGGGATCGAGTACAAAATGGCTGGATACACGGTCGCAAGAACTGTCGGCCATACACGGTGTTTATGCCGGTAAACCGACACCGTGCGGAGTAACCCGCGCCTTTACCCTCCGTGTACCCGCCGAGACGAGGCGGGAGATCATCGATACGCCGGCATCGCTGAAACGGCTGGAGATGATGGATCTGCTGCGCAAAGCCTCCGCAGTGATTGTGCCCTTGCTCCCTTCAGCCATTGACCGGCATGTCACCCTCGATTTTCTCAGTGAATTGACTACCCTCTGCCGCCAGATGTCGATGCAATTGACGATGG
>JASFJY010000411.1:0-4068 GCA_050119415.1 Chromatiales bacterium
GCTTTTGACTCTTGTGAATAATATTTCATTGGAAATAGTTGGAGGTGAGTCTAAAGAAAGAGTGGAAGAGTTGAAGCATTTGATAAGTGATTTGAAAGTAGAAAATAGGGTAATTTTTCATGGGTTTCAGGCTACTGATAGGGTAAAAGAGATATTGCAGAATAAGGCAAAAATAACAATTATACCGAATACTAAATCGGTGCAAAATATGTTTTCTATGCCAATAAAGCTTTATGAGTATATGGCTACATCAAATATAGTAATAGCCGCAGATATGGATACAATAAAAGAGATAATAGTAGATGGAGAGAACGGTTTTCTATTTGAAAGTGGCAACGTAGAATCACTTAAAGTCACCTTAGAAAAAGTCTTATTGCTTTCCAATGAGAAATTGCAGGAAATATCCAAAAAAGCATATGAAGCATCAAAAGAATTTAGCTGGGAAAAAAGAGCACATAAGATCGTGGGGTTCTGTAGTGAGGTTTTAAATGATTAACATTTGTTGAGGCGACTCATCACGTATTCAACCTCTTCATCACTTACTCCGTTAAAAATCTGTCGCCTTTGGAAAATATTGCCGAATCAGTCCGTTTGTGTTTTCGTTGATATTACGTTTCAAAGATGCATGGGGATGAGCAAAGTATGTATCTGCTTCTGATTTTTTGCAATAATCGCATGTTTAGCAAATTCAAGACTATTATCGACAGAACCAACGCCGCATCCTTGCGAAAAGCTGCTATGTTGGATGCATAGAATGAGGTAAACCAATTGATCCTAACGAGTCAATCCGCCTTATCCAGGAGACTGTAGGGATTCCTTCCTCATTCCATCAACCTGCGCCTACAGGTATTTTATAGTTTTGAGTGTAAGTAAGTTTTTATGGGCCAGAGTGTCAGGTTTCTATGCTGAGTAGTTCACAGTAAAGACTGACAATCTCATCGACCATCTTTGTGATGGAGTAACCTTCGGCGGTTGCTCTGGCAGTCTCTCGATAATCGTCGAAGCAGTCATGGGCTTTTTCCAACGCCTGACATAACGTATTGACATCGTCTCCATCATAACTCAGCCCGTTTATTTGGCTTGAAATCACTTCATTGGCACCGTTGTATTGATTGGTGATGACGCCCAGTCCGCAGGCCATGGCCTCGAGTACAACGTTGCTGAAGGGATCGTAGAGACAAGGGTGGACCAGCAGGTCGGCACATTGATAGTAGGGGACCACATTCTCCGCTACGCCGATGAAGTGAACCTTCTCTTCCTGGCCGAGGCGTGCGACCTGTTTGCGGTAGTGGGCTTCGTGTTTGTCCCTGCCGAGTACCGCCAGCTGCCAGTCGCTTTTCCTCATGGACATGGCGGAGATCAGCTGCGCCAGCCCCTTGCGTTCGAAACCGGAGCCGACGAAAAGCAATAGGGGTGCCTCGGGTAAGCCCAGTTGACGGCGTTGGGCGCTTCGCTCGTGCGCATGCGCCAGCGGGCAGAAAAGCTGTAGGTCGATGCCGTTGTAGATCCTGCGCAGTTTGGCGGAGTCCACCGGGTAGTGGTTGAGAATGTCCGACTCCACCATGCGCGAGTTGCAGATCACGCACTGCAGGTCGGGGTGGGTGAACATGGCCCGTTCCGTCTCCACCATGTAACGATGGAAGCGGCTGATTCCGAGCCAGCGTCTGGAGAGGGCGGATGAGACGCTCGCCCGGCGTTGCAGCCACTGGGCATGCACGCCGTCGCCCGCTCGGTAGAGGGTGCAACCGGGAATGCGCTCATTGCTCTGCACCAGGTCGAAACGCTCCTTCGCCAGAATGTCGGAGACCTGCCTGACGAAGTTTCTGTGTTTCGCCGTGCGACCGAGGCCGCGGCGACTGACGGTGATGGGGTGAAGGTCCTCGCCGCCCCGCCACTCTTCACAGATCAGCGAAACGTCGATATTGCCACGTTCGCGCAGACCGGCAATGGTTCTGTTGATGATCCTCTCGGCGCCGCCATCGGGACGATAGCTGCGTCTGACCAGGGCGATGCGCGGGTGTGAATCACTCATTGAGGAGCTGCTCGGCGGCGTTGATGACCCGTTCGCTCTCGATGCTTGTCAGGCACTCGCTGATCTTACTGTTGCCGCAGCCATCCTGCCCGCAGGGGCGGCAAGGGTGGGAGGAGGTGATCACCGTTGCGCGATTCTTCCAGGGGCCCCATTCGATATCGCCGCTGGGACCGAAGAGGGCGACAGTGGGGGTCCGGCAAGCGGATGCCATGTGCATGGGCAGGGAGTCGACACCGATGAAGAGATGGGCCTGCGCGATGAGGGCGGCCATCTCCTTCAGGTTCAGCTGTCCCGCCAGATTGGTTACCGGTCGCTCCACATCGCGCAGGATGCGCTCCACCATGGCCAGCTCGTGGCTGTCGGTGCCGGCGGTGACAATGACCTGTCGATCGGCGGCTAGGTGTTCAATGGTCTTCGCCACCCCTTTCTCGGTCCAGCACTTGAAGAGCCAGCGGGAGCTGGGGTGGATCACGACCCAGGGGGGGGTGAGGTCGCCGAGCTTGCGCCGCAGAGACGCCTGCGCCTCGCGCCCGGCAACCAGGGTCAGGCGTTTCTCCGATTCTCCCGGCAGCAGGCCGAGATGGCGCAGGGCGTCCAGGTGTGTCTCTATGGTATGCCGGCGGTTGCCGACCGGCGCCGAGAAATGGTGGCTGAAGCTGTTGAGCCACCACTTCGAGCGGCGGGATGCATAGCGCCGGGTGATAGCGTAGCGCGGGCGCAGATAACGGCAGACGATGGCGCCGCGCCAGCTCTCCGTCAAGTGGATGACCAGATCGTAGCGCCTCGACTTGAGCTGCCGTAGCAGCGCCAGCTCATGGCGCAACATCTCCCGGCGGCCCTCGCGCTTCCACCCTTTGTCGATGCAGTGGATCTGGCTGATGGCGGGGTGCAGGGAGAGCATGGGTTCGGTCTCCTGGTATATCAGTGCGTCGATATCCAGGTGGGGGTGGCGTTCCTTGAGCAGATTGAAGACGGGGGATGTCAGCAGCACATCGCCGTAGTGGCGCAATTTGATGATGAGCACCCGCTGCAGACTCGCAAAGTCGATCTTCTGCTCCGTCATCTTCCTCTGCTCGCGGTTTGGCGGTCGGTCGGTATAGTCATGTGGCCTACTTGGCGTTCGATAGCTGGGTTTCGTAGAGCCGGCGATAGACGCCGTTCTGTTGCATGAGCGTCTGGTGAGGACCTTGTTCGACGATTTGCCCGCCGTCGATCACCAGGATGCGATCGGCGTTCTCGATGGTGGAGAGCCGGTGGGCGATGATCAGGGTGGTACGGTTGCGGGTCAGGGTTTCAAGTGCCTGCTGGATATAGCGTTCCGACTCGTTGTCGAGGGCCGAGGTGGCCTCGTCCATGATCAGGATCGGCGCGTCTTTCAGCAGGGCGCGGGCGATCGCCAGGCGCTGACGCTGGCCGCCGGACAGGCGCACGCCCTTTTCGCCGATCAGGGTGTCGAACCCCTCCGGCATCTTCTCGATGAAGTCCATTGCATAAGCTGCTTGCGCCGCCTCTACCACCTTTGAGCGGGGCGTGCCGCGCATCTCGCCGTAGGCGATGTTGGCTTCGACGCTGTCGTTGAAGAGGATTACCTCCTGGCTGACCAGGGCGATATTGCGGCGCAGCTCCTGCAGGGTGATCGCCTGCAGATCGATGCCGTCGATGCGGACCTGCCCCTCGCTCAGGTTGTAGAAGCGCGGAATCAGGTTGGCGATGGTGCTCTTGCCGCCGCCGGAGGGGCCGACCAGGGCGACGCGCTCGCCGGCCTTGATGGTCAGGCTGAGGTCATCGATGGCGTTGCGTGAGGCGCCTGGATAGCGAAAGCGCACCTGATCGAACTCGATCTGCCCCCGTGCCCTTTCTAATGTCCTTTCACCCAGGTCTTCCTCCGGCTGCTGATCCACCAACTCAAACACGCTCTGCGCCGCCGCCAAGCCGGGTTGCAGCTGTTCGTTGATGCGAATCAGGTTTTTCACCGGCGACATCATCATGCCCAGGGCACCGATGAAAGAGACGAAGGCGCCGACGGTGAACTGGTT
>JASFJY010000412.1:0-4054 GCA_050119415.1 Chromatiales bacterium
TTGCCGATGAGTGAACTACGCATCTCAGCTCCTATTCACCTAACCCCATCTGGATATATCCGGTCGGGCAGACATCGGTGCAGACGTGGCAGCCGATACACTTGTTGTAGTCGGTATCCACATAGCGCCCGGTGGTGGCTTCATTCTTCTTCACGCGGAAAACCGCGTCCTGCGGACAGAAGACCACACAGTTGTCGCACTCGAAGCACATGCCGCAGCTCATGCAGCGCTTGGCCTCTTGCTGGGCCTGCTCCGTGTTAAGACCGCTCATACGCTCCTTGAAGTGGTGCAGGACCTCCTCGGCCGAAGGCACGTCTTCGGATCTTAGTAGACGCGGCGTGTAGCTGAAGTGGCCGAGGAACAGATCGTCGGCGGCAATCACTTCCTGGTGCGAACGGTCTTCGTAGTTGTGGACCGCATACTTGGCATTGGAGGTGCCGCGCAGATCGCCCTGGGTATTGTCGAACGCTTCTGGCTCCAGATGCGCCTCTTTCAGCTTGTTCAGCAAATCGAAGTGGTGCACATCCACCTTCGGACGCTTGGCCAACTCCTGATTGTTGAGATAGATATTGATGCTCTCGCAGGCAATGGAGGCCTGACCGATGGCGGTGGTCAGCAGGTGCGGGCGAATGATATCGCCGGCGACGAAGTGACCCGGCTTGTCCGGCACCTGATAGAACTTGTCGGCCTCCATCAGATTCTTGTCGTTGGCCATATCCTCGAGACCCTCCATATCGGCGCTCTGGCCGATGGCGGAGACGATGAGATCGGCCTCCAGCACACGCTCGGTGCCTTCGGTGGGAATCGGCGTCATGCCGTCCATGGTGCAGTCGCAAACCTTGAGGCCGGTGGCGCGGCCGTCGTCACCGACGATCACTTCCAGCGGCATGACGCCGTCGAGGATTTCGCAACCCTCGTGCAGGGCATCGTGGATCTCGTGCTGCGCCGCAAACATCTTGTCCTTGGTGAAGAGCGAGGTCAGGGTCGCGGCGGCGGGCGCAGCGCCTTCGGCCAGGGCATCGTCCTGCTTGATCGAGGTGTCGCGCACCACGTCTTCCGGCTTGCCGGCGGCATCATTGGTGCCGAGACGGCGGGCCACCGAGATCACGTCGATGGAGGTATCGCCACCACCGATGCAGACCACCTTCTTGCCGGTAACCTTCATGCGACCCTCGTTGAAGGCCTTGAGAAAGGCCACACCGGAGACACAGTTGGGAGTACCGGACCAGCCGTCCACCGGCAGGTCGCGGCCGTTCTGACAACCCAGGGCCCAGAGGATGGCGTCGTGCTCTTTTTCGATATCGGCAACGGGGATATCAACACCGACCTTTACGCCGGTCTTGGTCTCCACTCCCATGTCGACAATTCGCTGGATCTCGGCCTGCAGCTTGTCGCGCGGGATACGGTAGTTGGGGATGCCGTAGCGCATCATGCCGCCGAGTTCGGGATCCTTCTCGTAGACGGTGACGCCGTGGCCCATCTTACGCAGCTGGAAGGCGGCCGCCATGCCAGCGGGACCGCTACCGATGACCGCCACTTTTTTGCCGGTGTCAGCGCCCGGGGTGAACTTGAAACCCTTCTCGATGGCGGTATCGCCGATGAACTGCTCCACCGCATTAATACCGACGAAGTCCTCCACCTCGTTACGGTTGCAGCCGTCCTGACAGGGTGCGGGGCAGACACGGCCCATCATCGAGGGGAAGGGGTTGGCCTCGACCGCACGCTCGAAGGCGTACTGCTGCCAATCCATACCTTCTGCCGGCTTCTCCTGCTCACGCACGATGGCGAGCCAGCCGCGGATGTCGTGGCCGGAGGGGCAGCTGCCCTGACAGGGCGGCGTGCGGTTGATATAGGTAGGGCACTTGTATGAGGTGTCTTCAAGGAAGATCTTGTCACCCCAGTCTTCCCATTGGTTGTCGCCGTCTTCGAAGCGGCGCCATGTGATCTTTGTCATCTCTTCACTAGGAGTTGCCATTTTCAGTCTCCTCTCGGTACTTGTCTTGGTCGTGCCCTACCCTTTCGGGTAAGGGTTTCTTACGTTCGCGCTAGAAATAGAGAAATTATTCGTCGTCTTCGTCTTCACCGTAGCCCGGTGCTTCCTCCGGTGGCGTCTTGCGGTTCAACACGATCGCATTGCTCACCAGTTGGTGAACACTGACGATCTGGAACATATCCATCCCGTAATAGGGGAAGACCTTGGTGAACTGGCTCTTGCAGATGGCGCAAATCGCTGCAAGATGGGTGACGCCCTTCTCCTCCATGACGTTCTTGAAGGCGGTCATGCGGGGCTTGGCGCCCTTGACGCGCACTTCCATCAGATCATCGGTCAACAGACCGCCGCCGCCGCCACAGCAGAAGGTGCGTTCATGGATGGTGTCCCACTCCATGTCGTGGTAGTTGTTGACCACTGCCTGAATCACCTTGCGCGGGATATCGAACTGGTCGCCCGGCTTATCGCCCATGCGCGAGGCGCGCGCTACATTGCAGGAATCGTGAAAGGTAATCGACATGTCGTCATTCTCCGACTTGTCGAACTCCAGGGTGCCCTTTTCGATCTCGTTGAGTGTGTACTCGCAGATGTGCTGCGGCACCGGATAGTCGGGATCGAGAAAATCAAACGGGCCGGCCAGGGTGTTGAGGAAGTTGTAGGCGACACGCCAGGCGTGGCCGCACTCGCCGAATACGATGCGCTTGACACCGAGCTCCAGGGCCGCCTCTCGGATACGCAGGGAGACCCGGCGCATGTTCTCGTAGCTGCCGATGAACATACCGAAGTTGCCTGCTTCGGAGGCCTTGGTGGAGAGTGTCCAGCTGACACCCGCTTCATGAAACACCTTGCCGTAGCCGATGAGGCCGTCCACATGGGGTTCGGCGAAAAAGTCTGCGGAGGGGGTGACCAGCAGAATATCCGCGCCCTTTACGTCGAGCGGATATTTGACTGCCACTTCGGTTTCGTCGTAGACGTCCTCTTCAAGTCCCTCGAGGGTGTCGGCTATGGCCGGTCCCGGCAGACCGAGGTTATTGCCGATCTTATGCACCTTGGCAATGATCTCGTTACAGTACTTCTGGCCCACGCCGATGGAGTCAAGGATCTCCCTGGCCGCCATGGAGATCTCCGCCGTGTCGATACCATAAGGGCAGAACACGGAACAGCGACGGCACTGGGAGCACTGGTGGAAGTAGCTGTACCACTCGTCAATCACCTCATCGGTCAGATCGACAGCGCCGACCAGTTTTGGAAAGTACTTGCCGGCAAAGGTGTAATATCGGCGGTAGACTTTGCGCAGAAGATCCTGCCGGCCCACCGGCATGTTCTTCGGGTCCTGTGTGCCGAGGTAATAGTGGCATTTGTCGGTACAGGAGCCACACTTGACGCAGGCGTCCATGAAAACCTGAAACGAGCGATAACGGCTCAGCAGATCGCCCATCTTATCGATGGCAACCTCTTTCCAGTTCTCGACCTTCTCTCCCGGAAAGCCCAAGGGCTCCTGGTGATCCGGCTTTGCCACGAAGCAGGTGATGTGCTCCATGGTGCCTTCGGCCAGCTTGGGAACCTCGATATACTCAGTCAGTTCCGGTGTTTCAAATTCGGCTCCAGCCATTTCTAAACCTCATCGGCCAAGCATTTGTTTTAGGATTCTTCCAGTTTCCGCGCCCATTCGACCAGATGACGCTGCTCGCGAGGGTTGTCCACCTGGTTACGGGTCGGGCTGAAGAAGACGCCTGGGATGTGCAGCAGCTTGCTGAACGGCAGCAGTATCATCAGCAGGGCCACTAGCGCTAGGTGCAGCAGCAGGATCGGATCCATCGGCAGTTCGCCGAAATTCAGGGTCCAGAATCCGGTGAAGAATTTCTTCACCGCTACCACATCGGTATGGATCATGAAGGTCATCATGGCGCCACTTATGCCGATCAACATCAACATCAGCAACCAGAGGTAGTCGGAGGGCGCGGAGATATAACGCACCCGGTCGACAAAGATCCTGCGCACCAGCAGGCCGCCGAGACCCGCCACCATGGCAAAAGCGGCATATTTTCCAATGGGCTGGATCAG
>JASFJY010000413.1:0-4034 GCA_050119415.1 Chromatiales bacterium
CGGCGAGCTGCTCGACATGTCGAGCCTGCGTCCCGACGAGCGTGACACCCTGATGCCGAGGCTGGAGCAGCTGTTCCCCGATATGAGTGTGCAGATGCGCCGGGATCTGCTGCCCCTGGTCTCCGGTAATCTCGACCATATTGATGAGTTGCGGCGGCAGACGCGACTGCTCGACAACGTCCACCGTGAGTGGATGATCTGCATCGGGCGGGGTTTCGACTTCCTCCACTTACCCAACCTGGCCCTCATCATAGGGCCCTACAGCCCAAGCCTGGCCGAGCCGATCAACAAGGCGGCGGGGATCATCGAGAGCAACATGCAGGAGGGACGCATCCCCGACGACGGTTTCCTGTTACTCGCCTCGGTGCCTTACCAGGAGGTGGGATTGGATCGCGCCAGGGCCGAACTCAAGTCCCGTTTTCTCTGCGACTTCGCCGCCGAGCAGATTCGCAACTCCCATCCCCAGCTAGCCGGCAAGATGCACATCCGCACGGCAGTGTTGAACTGGCAGTCTCGTGCCTTGCAGTTGCTCCATTATTAACCTGGCAAGCAAATATGTCTTGTTTAGGCTTCAAGCATGTCCTTGCTCTGCGTTGTGGCTCTTGACGAGGAACAACCCATACCGGCGAGCCACGCCTTGATCAAGGGCAGGCCTGAAGCCCTGAACGCAACTTAACTTATGGTGCCGGGTGAAATATTCGGGTTAATGCTTGCAAGGTTTTGTGGATTCATTCAAATGTAGGGCCTTTGTAAAGCTGTGCCTCACCACTCATGATGTGAAGTAGTTCAGAATTATATTTTGCCTGGGCTGATCTAATAAAAATCACTAATGCAAATTTTACAATGATAGCACCGAGCTTATAGCGTCAGCGTCCTGAAAATTCACATGAGGATAGAAGTTATGAGGCTTATCCGTACTCTGGCAATATTCATTGTATGTTCGGCTTCATTATCCAGGGCGGATGTCATTCACTTCGGTGCCGGGTCAATTTCGAATCAGATAAATCCAAATAGTTATCGATGTGTAATTGATAACGGCAACTGGATTTATAATGCGGGTGTTGTTGATCCCGGTATCGCGGGTTGTGACGCAGAGAGCTACGGTACGCCTATTGGCACACCAACAGAGTTGTTACCGCAACTCGTCTATCCAGCGGCGAATATGCACACGGCTACCCACCGCTGGTGGGGCTCCGTTGCTTTTTATGGCGAAATGCCGGTGGAGGATGAAACAAGGGCAGGGTATATCACGCCAGATCCAATTATGGCGCGTATCACAGATCGAGGATTTCGCGCTCTTGGCATTCCGAATGGATTGAGTGTTCAATCAGAAAACGCATTTAACTACACAGTTCCTGATCCGCATAGTGAGGTTTTCGATGGTATAGCCATCGGCAACAGTGACTATGCCGGTCTTGACGCCTTTATGAAGGATTACAGTGACGGAAGTGTTACCGTCGAATGGCAATCCGGCTCCACGCCCGTCATGGAGGCAACTTTCATTTACGGTTCACCCTATGTATTTGTTGACGTTGAAGAAGGCACGCCCGTTATTCGCACAAAAAGCGCCAGCGGTGCTGAAAAAGAGGTGTTCTTGCAAGAGGATAACGTCTTAGGTGTGAGTACGAATGTGGCAGGCCATCGCAACTATTTTCTAATCGTAGCCAATGATGGTGCGTATTTTGAGAATATTGATGACAGCCAAATGTCTATGCGCAATTGTACAGAATTCACTTTGGCCTTGTTACCTGTTGCCGATGATGAACCCTCGAGCGCTATGATTGATGCCGTGCAACAATTGGCGCGCAATCGGGTAGCTTCGGTGTCCATCAACTACAGTGTGGACAAGGATAGCCAAAAAGTCACAGTGCAACAGCAGTATCTTGATGCACAGGGCCAAGCTGTCACTACCCTTGCGGGCCTAATGCCGTTGCAGTGGAAAAATACTACTCATGTCACCGGTCCTTACCAAGTGCGTAGTGCGCGAGGAATTGTGCGATTCACGCCTACAAGCGGCTTTGAATACTCTCTACCATTCGTGGGTGTATTGCCCATGCTGCCCTTAAACGAGTCCAGCTTGGATATGGCGCAATTGAAACAATTGATTCTTGAATTCGTCGAGCAAGGAGAATCAAGCTGGAATAGCGCAAGCGATACCTATTGGGCCGGAAAAAACTACGCAAAAATCGCTGAACTCTCAGCCATTGCGCGCTCCATTGATATGACGGCAGAAGCCAACCAGTTGCTGAACTACTTGAAAAGCGAACTGGAAGATTGGTTTGTCGCCGATTCCTCCGGTGACTTGGATGTCACTAAATATTTTGTCTATGATGATCAGTGGAACACGCTATTGGGTTTGGATGAATCCTATGGTTCACACCAGGAGCTCAATGATCACCACTTTCATTACGGCTATTTTGTACGTGCTGCCGCGGAAATCTGCCGTGTCGATGCCGCTTGGTGTGGTGAAGACGCTTACGGCCCCATGGTGGAACTGCTGATTCGTGACTACGCCGCCGGTCGTGATGACAGTCTGTTTCCCTATCTCCGCAATTTCGATCCTGCCAATGGATTTTCATGGGCATCCGGGCACGCTAATTTTACTCTGGGTAATAATAATGAGTCGACTTCAGAAGCGGCCAATGCCTATGGCTCCATGATTCTCTACGGACTGGCTACCGGCAATAGCGAACTTGTAGAGCGAGGCGTCTATCTGCATGCCTCAACCACCGCCTCGTTTTGGGAGTATTGGAACAATATTGACCGATATCGTGGCTTGGACAAAGACTACGACAACTTCCCGGAAGACTATGAGCGCATCACGACATCCATCATTTGGGGAGCAGGCGCGACATTTTCTACATGGTTCAGCAGCGCTTATGCCCATATTCTTGGTATTCAAGGTCTGCCGTTAAATCCATTGACGTTGCGCCTTGGTCTGCATACAGATTATCTGGCCGATTATGCCGAATTAGGCTTGAGTGAATCCTCGAATGGCTTGCCTTCCGGATTGCCAGATGACCAGTGGTGCGACATTTGGTGGAATATATTGGCTATGACAAGTCCTCGATCGGCCATCGACGACTTCAATTCCATCAACTTCGATTACTCACCAGAGTCTGGTGAAACGAAAGCACATACATACCACTGGATACACGCCATGAATAGCTTGGGCAGTGTCGTGACAGGAAAGGATGAATTATCTGCGGATAATCCATCGGCGATTGCCTTCGAAAAGGATGGCCTAGTCACCTATGTTGCGTATAACTACGAAGCGGAAAATCAATATGTGCGTTTTTCTGATGGCATGGGCTTAAATGTGCCACCTGGCAAATTCAGAGTGCTGACATCACGGGATGGGGAGGATTCAGAGGGCGCAGATGACTCAGGGGGCGCAGATGACTCAGAGGGTGAGGAGGATTTAGAGAGTGTAGAGGGTTCAGAGGGTGAGCAGGATTTGGAGAGTGTGGATGATTCGGATGGTAAAGAGGATGAAGATACAATCGAGGCCGCTGACCCAATAACAACAACTGTACAGGCAGAAGACTATGTGCGTTACTTCGATACATCCTCTGGCAATTCAGGAGGAGTCTATCGACAGGACGATGTCGATATAGAAAGTACCGATGATCAGGGTGGCGGATACCATATCGGCTGGGCCGATACAAACGAGTGGTTGGAATACGACCTGGACTTGCCGACAGGTAACTATCGCCTGGAAGCCCGAGTGGCTTCTCTACCAGGTGGTGGCGCTTACGCGGTGTATCTCAACGATCAACTGATCGCTGCAGATATGGTTGACGCAACAGGTGGATGGCAATCTTTTGAAACACACGCATTAGGAAAGGCTAGGGTTCAAGATGGCCAAAACACATTGCGTGTCGCCGTATCTAGCGGACTGTTTAATCTTAACTGGCTGCGTTTCGTTTCCATTGCTGAGGAAGATACCGGCAGTGATGACGTGAAAAACGATCAAGAAAATAGCGCTTCAGAGGAAAGCGACGAACAGCAAGACAGCAATGACGATTGTATAA
>JASFJY010000414.1:0-4027 GCA_050119415.1 Chromatiales bacterium
ACCGAGCTTCTGCTCGGAAGATAGCAGTTGTTCCACCCTATTGCGCAGCTTCTCGAATACGTCCAACCAGGCGCGCATCTCTCGGGGTGCGCCTGGATCGAGATTGCAGGGAAACCATAGCGCCTGCCATTCCCCGTTCAGCCGGCTTCGTTCCCCGACCGACGCCTCAAGCTGATCTGCCAACTGCCGGAGCTGCTCCTGAGTGCCCTCCTGGTTCGCCTGCAGACTGGCCAACGCATGAATCCGATCAGCCTCGCGACGTAATCGATCGGATACTTCATCCGCATCGGTCAGGCGGCGTTCGAACACATCCGCAAGCACCCCCTCGGACTCGTAATGACTTGCCTCAGCGGAGATATCCAAACCCTCTACCCACTGTTGGCGAAGCAAACTCCAGATTTGGTCACGATTTTTCCGCGTCTCGACAAGGGATGCCTCGGTCGGTACCTCGCCAATGCGTACCACCTCATCGAGTCGGATTGACATGTCATGAAGTGAGTCTTCGAACTCGGTCATTTTCTCTTCAAATCGTTGAATACGATTTTGTAGATCGTCAAAATCCGTTTCGTATCGCTGAATGGTTTCGTGGCCGGGTAGCGCTAGTCGCAAAACATCATCAAGCTTGCCTTTCCAGCGAGGGAGTCGAGCCAGGGCATTGGTGCAATCTGCCTGCAAGGTCGCCACCTCGCTTCGCCCAGCCTGGATCGTAGCGTCCAGATCTCCCAGCTTTCGCGCACTCACAATAGCGGTACGCAAGGCGTCCGTATTACGCGGTTGCGGAACCTGATCGCGTTCCTTCTTGACCGCCTGAACCCGCTTCTCGGTCTCGCGCTGTGCGGTTTCCGATTGCTCCACGCGAGCATTCAGCACGCCATGTTGACCACCCAGCTCGACAATCTCAGCCCGTTTTCCCAGCACGCTTCGCAGCTGCTCTGCGTCCTGTAGTGCCAGATTGGGACGAATTTCCTTGATCAGCGACTCCGCATCGGTGCGCAGTTGTCTCATCTCAGCATCAAGATTTGGGCGATCCCGCATGGCCTTGCGGTGGCTACCCAAGCGCATGTGTAGATCTTCGATATTCTCTGCTTGCTCCAATAGCGCTTCGTTGATCGACAGGCCAGCGAGCTGTTTACGTAGCCCCTCCAAACGCGGCAGTGCTTTCTCGACTATGGTCCGCGCCGATTCCATTGCGTTTACAGCCGCTTGACGACGCTCCGCGAAGTTATCCGGCAAAATGACTACTTCGCCTATCTCGGCAAGATCCTGCAATAGGCCCCTGTGTCGGACCAACTTCGGCATGACACGCTGAATCCGTTGTAGACGATTGACTTCAGCTCTCTGAGTTGCCAAGTCACCTTGAATCTTTTCCAACTCTTTCTCCGTACGGGTCAACGCACGCCGGTGCTCATCCCATTCCCTTGAAGACAGCGAGTGTTCCCGAACCTCTTTGCTGAGCTCTGTATACCTCTTGATGGCCGCATTTATGGCTTGCGTGGAACCTCTGGGTCTGAACAAGGCATCCGCCTGCGTATCGAGCTCTGCCAACACACCATGCAATGCCTGGCTACCGAGCGCCGCTGAAAACAGCGCCTGCCCCACTTCGCCTTTCTGCTCCAGGATCTCCTGGCCGCCCGCCACCAATGCCTGGTGATCGATCCCGAAAATCGTCTCAAAGAGCTCTGCCGTGACACCTTGAAGAAACGGTGCCAGAACCTGCTCGTCGAGAATCCCATCATCTGGGTCGAGGAGCGTATTCTTTCGCCCCTTTCTGCGCGCAATTCTCAGCTCGTTACCATCATCGCAAAGCAATGTCCCGGCGATTCGAAGCCGATCGTTGGCGTGAACGAAATTGTCCGTGGTCCGCTCCGGGATACCGTACAGCAGGGACTTCAAGGCCCTTAGCGCGGAACTCTTGCCCGCCTCATTCGGCCCGTAGACGATATGCAGGCCCGTCTTGCCGAAAGACAACAGCCTCTCAGTAAAGGGGCCGAATGCAACGAGATTTAGCTCAGATATTCTCATCGTGAACTCATCCTGAGATCAGGCCTTGCTATCAGAGGACAACAGGCGGTGGACGAGAAGCCCTTTGATTTCTTCCAAAGACTCCGCGAGCACCTCGGGGCTGGTCGGATCGAACGGTTCCTCACCGCCGAGCAACTCGGCCGGTAGCTTCTGCCGAAGCGCAGACAGCTCGTCGGCAAGCGCGCCCGCCGATTCGTTATCCAATTCCAGGTCGCGAATGGAGCGGAGCAGACCGCTTAGGGCATCGTCACGATCCAGATCGCCCTCATTTGAAGTGGGAGCGGATGTCTTGATTGAAACCTTTTCCAACCAGACACCGGCACCGCCCATCCCTGTTGCCAGTGCGCGGTATTCCTGCACCCAGTGCTCGTGGTTGGCTTGGAGCGCTGAATGCGCGGCACTGGCCCCTCGCAGGAGAAGGCGAACAGCGACGGGCCTCCATTCCGCCGCATCGGATTCATTTTGCAGGGCTTCGCGTACCTGGTCATAGACATCGTCAGCCGTTTCACTGGACGACACATCCAGCTCGCAATATGACCATCGAAAGACGTCGAGGTCCCGGTGCTCCACGGTCTCGATCTCGCCCTGCTCAACGGTCACCAAGGTGCAGCCCTTGGGACCCAACTCTCGCGCGTGCCTCCCCTGGATGTTTCCCGGAAACACTATCCAGGGGTCTTCACTGATCACCTCTCGCTTATGAACATGGCCAAGGGCCCAGTATTGGTAACCCTTGGATCTTAAACCATCGACCGTGCAAGGCGCATACGGCTCATGACCAGGCTTGCCGTCCAGGCAGGTGTGGAGAAGTCCGATGTTGAACAGCTGCGGATTCCCCTGCGGATAGGTCTGCGAGATGTCGTCGGTCACCGCCCGAGTCGGGAAGCCCTGCCCACAGATAGCCACATCGAGATCATCGAGAACGACCTGCTCGGAATGTTTGATGGAAAAGAGCCTGACGTTATCCGGCAACCGCAGGTGCTTTGTAATCTGGCTTGCGGCATCGTGATTACCCGCAACAATGAAGACACGAATATCCGCCTCTCGGAGGCGGTTCATGCGATCGTTGAAATAGAGCCCCGTGTTATAGTCCTTCCAATCGCCGTCGTACAGGTCACCGGCTAGCAGCACAAACGCCACCTCCTCGTCGATTGCCAGATCGATGAGGTTGTCGAAGGCCCTGCGCGTGGCACTACGGATTTCATTCACAGGGGCACCTTCATAGCGTTCTAGGCCGTGAAGTGCACTATCGAGGTGTATGTCGGCTGCGTGTATAAATTTCATTGTTTACGTTCAGGAATTCCCAATCCAATTAATTAACTTGACAAAACCATCATAATCACTTATTAAATTTTCAACATCTTCGTTTTCCAGTCTTGAAGTAAAACTCGCCCACGCACTTTCGTTTTTTCCTTCAATCCCCAAGTGTTTTTCAATGCTACCTTTAGTCCAAAGCCAGACCCCATGTCCCTTGAGCACCTGATGCAAATTTTTTAATAGTCTACAGTCGGAACCGAACTCGACGTAGTTGAAGAGGGTCTTGTCCTGGTTCTGCACCTCGTAGAGGTTATTCAGGTAACGGGTGATGCCCCGCTCGGCCTCTTGCTCCATGAGGTGCATTTCGTAGACCACCCCACCGATCTTTTCGTATTCGATACCATTGACCGTCACTCGATGCAGTTCGGTCTGAATGATCTTGCTCACCTGGTTGATGAATACCTGGGGATTGAGCTGGAACTCTCCCAAGCGACTGGACTCCTTGAGGATCCGCATCAAGGTGTGGCGGATCAGTTCGGTACTGTTCTGCAGGTAGGCGAGGATGTCCGGCAGCACTGGGGAGGTGGCCACGTCGCGCACACCGCCGGAGACCTGTTCTCCCTCAATGCCACTCTTGCTCATGTTCTGGCGGTATAGGGCTGTGGTGATCCGGGATTTGTGGATCTTGGACATCTCGGCGATGGCCTTAGCAGTCTTTGTCATCAGCTCGTTGGTGTCGAAGGTCACCCGG
>JASFJY010000415.1:0-4022 GCA_050119415.1 Chromatiales bacterium
CAGCCAGTTCCGGAATGCTTGATGACCAGCTCTCTTCCTCCATGGTCAGATCGATAAAATATTCTGCCAATTCATTTTTATGTATTGAAAATGGAATATCGATCAACTCACGTAGCAGGGATTCCGCTCCCGGCCATCTTGCGACACTTCCCAGCAGACAAAACCGGCTTATCGGCAAGCCATGGGTCTGTGAAGCCGTAAAGATCAGTACACGGTTGATTTCTTCCACCAGGTTAATGAAAGCCGGCTTGAGAACTTCTAACAGGGTATATGATATATCGGCATTTGAAAGAGAGCCTAACTGCAAGGACTTGCCAGGATCTGTGTCAAAGCCATGGCTATGAAGCAATGTCCGGCAGACATCCTCCGGTAACTCCAATGTTTTCGACAGCTGATCCATCAGCAGCGTTTCGCCGAAACTGACTTGTTGATCAAACAGTAATCTGCGCCCTGAAATGATTGTCAGGTAACTCTTGGTCAGACCGCTATTGATAACAAGCACCGTCTCCAGGCTATCTTCATTATAAAGTGTGCAAATTAAACGTTTTATTGCGGCAGGCCCCACATCGAGCGCACTCACCTCAAAGCCTGACTTAGCAATTACCCGTAAATAGTCGAGAACTTTATCTCGCGAGGCCACAGTGGCAAGAGAAATATTCTCTTCCTCATCCGAATTCGAGCGCACCAGCATATGATCGATTACATAGTCATCGATATCACCGTCCAACCGGTTACTGAGCACTTTGAGAATTTCCTGATCCACATTGCGGGAGTTTGCCTTGTAGTTGATGGGCATTATCTTAAGTTCATCGGCCGGCAGTACAGTCACCATCTTCTTACCGATAAATCCCTTTTGCTTCATGCCTTGTACTAGAAGACTTTTCAGCCTTTTATTAGAAGCCAGAACCTCCTTGCGGCTTTCATCAAAGGGTATGGAGGCTTTTGCCACGACTCCAAAGCGTTTTTTCTCCAATGGCTGTACTTGGCAAAGATGAATCGCGTTAATACCGATATCCATGCCAATAGGCCCAGCGTTGTTACCCTGGCGTCTGATTGAAAGATCCTTACGATCATGTTTTCTGATGTTAAACATCAATCTTCCCTGACTTCAATTAATGTATTTCTTGTGTTATTGCTATTTGCCCTGTTTGCTTTTTTTTCCTTTGCCTGATAGAGCGCAACATCCGCTTTGTGAAAAACACGGTCCAGTGAAAGACCTGACTCAAGATCGACTGAAACAAGCCCCGCGCTCACATTGACCTGACGCTCATAACTCCCCGGAAACAATTTAGCATCCGTGCGCAGGGCCGTCATACCCCCATGAATCACTGACCCTGGATCCGCAGCGGACATGATGATTAGAAATTCATCACCGCCCATTCTGATTATATGCTCGTTATCCGAAAGCAACGCGCAATAATTCGCAACCAACCGACACAGAACAAGATCACCATAGTCATGGCCTTGGCTGTCATTCAAATGTTTAAAATTATCGACATCGATCAGGGCAAGATGCATCCTGTGCCCAGCGCGGCCGTAGCTGGCGCAGATTTTGACGAATTGCTGATCCAGAAAACGCCGGTTCCACGCCCCCGTCAGTGGATCTTTCAACGAGAGCTGCTCCATTCTTTCATGGGCCTTTTCCAGCTCAAATCGTGATTTGATATCGCCTTTGCGTAACAATACACTACGTCCGATTACTGTCAGTGTCGTCAGGCTCGCGCTGAGCATGGCAAACTGCAGCATCATGAGGGTTTCTTTTTCGAAACGGCCATTAACACTCAGAGTGGAAATGGTAAATAACAGATAGACCAGCAGAACGATCAGTATTGCCTCACGCATTCCCCATGGCACCAATGGCATGACCAGAAACAGCAGGATTACACTGGCAAACAATGCAGAATTCAAACTGCCTGAATGGTGAGCAAGCAGCGCAAAGGCCATACCATTCACGACCAGTAGTGTTATCCCCATCAGGTAGAGAATGCTTGTATCATGTACCGCTTTCGCCGAGACGGTAACATGCAGGGAGAGTACTGCAAGTACCGCACAGGAATAGATATAGAGCAGATCAAATCCAAGTAGTAAATAGACCAAAGATGAAGTGGCCAACAAAACAAAAGTTACCAAACCAAGAATGATTAGCCCTTTTCGGGTATCTGCAAAAACTAGGGACTCGGCATACTCTGACAACTCCGTCCCCTCGTAGCGGGACACAGACCATAAATAACAGAGTGCGTTGAGCGTTTTTTTAATTACTTCCATCTCGCTAAATATGCCTTTGTTGTCGACACATTTATCGGCTAAAGAAAGAATATCTTTACGAATGCACCACCCTATATCCCTGGCCAATACTTCTAGATCTGGCCCTGCCGTAGCGTTGAATTTGTTTAAAATATATACCAATCGCAATAAACGCACTTAGTACATAATCCTGCTCTTCTCCCTGGGAAAGACGGGACGCACGATATTCGATTCTCCTGTGGGAGATAGGGATTCGAAAGAATTTATCGCCCGCGAGAGCGGGCTCCTACCTTGTGTGTTCTTTCCAGAATCTTGCGAACAAGGCTACCTCAAGGTCAATGCGATCCACTACGTGTATACTGACCGGCACTTAATAGTGCCTGTGCCTAACCCTGCCATTGCCAGTTGGGAACAGCAATGATTCAGGGAGCGCTGCACTCTATCTGAATATTGTCAAACCAGACATAATCGCCGCCACCCAAGTTCGGTGAGCTGCGCAGACGGATGGCGGTGTTGGCGGAGATATAAGCGCTTATGTCCCGGCTATAGGGTTGGTAATTGGAATCGTTGCTGGTACCGATTTGATCCAGTTCGGTCCAGGGGCCCCCGGTGCCGTTGCTGGAGATATGGACAGCCACATAGTCACTGCTTCGATCCAAACCTGAACGGCGGTAATCGAAAGAGAGCGTCGCGCTGCTTGCGCCACTCAGGTTGACCAGGCGCTCCACACCCTCGCCCCCGTTATCGTTATCGCGTATTTGCAGCTGGTAGTTTGACTCATCATTTCTCACCTGTACATCGCCACTTGTCGCCCCATCACTCTCACCGACTTCAGCCCATGGATCGCTCCATGACAAAGTGCCGTCACTGCCCGACCAGACGGTGTCGTTGAATTCGTCACGGTAGGTGCCCTTGCAGGCGGCTGGTTCTATGGTACCGCCACCGCCCGAGTCGCCTGCCCCGGCCGCCCACTCAATAGAGCGTTTGATAATGGTTCGACCGTCGTCGGTCAAACCGTTGATGTCGACAGGCACGGCCCCCTGACCCGCCCCCATCGGAATCTGCACGCGGCGGCCCTGTGCGGCGCTTCCATCTATGAGCACACCGCCCGTATCGATAGCCATCAGCGCAGGCAGACCCGACCAGGGCGATTCTATCCAGACACCGACAGAAAACACACCTGACGCCAGCGGCGTGCCGGCGATCTGATACCATTCGTTGGCGCCGAACGCCGCCACCGGATTGGTCATCCCCAGGGTGATATAGTGGGTATTATCCACCTTCAACGTCGGAATACCGCCACCAAGACTCGCCGAGGGCGCAAAACCGAAATCGTCGATCAGGTCGCGGCTCTCGTTGACCAGCCCTATCGCTATTTGTCCCAGTTTTGTAGTGATGCTGGTCGGCACCACCTCTTGCGAGACATAGACCACTTCCGCCGGATTGTCACCCTGCAGTTCAGCCGCGAATGTCAGCTCGGTCGCCTCGTCATCCATGAGGGTGACGTCAAAGCCCCAGTCAATCATGAATTTTTGCCGATAAGCCTCTTGTACACTGAGATTCACCGGGTCTTTAACCACATAGAGGAGCCTTGTGGGACTACCATCGTCACTGCTTCCTGATGCACTGTTAGAAGTCGTTAAGGTCAAACCCTGGACATGCTCTTGGCTTGTATCGAGGTTCACGTCACTGCCATCGAAAAGCAATGTGGCATCGGCTACAGGATTTGCGCCCGGCTGGCTTACCGTCAAGTAAAATATATCCTCGCTGTTTACCGA
>JASFJY010000416.1:0-4017 GCA_050119415.1 Chromatiales bacterium
ACCTGCTGCATGCGGCCCTGCGCGAGATCCTTGGCAGCCACGTTACTCAGAAAGGCTCCCTGGTGGAGTCGGAGCGTCTGCGCTTCGACTTCTCCCACTTCGAGCCCATCAGCCGTGAGCAGCTGCAGATTATCGAGCAGCGGGTCAACGAGGAGATCCGATGCAACCATGTGGTGGAGACAGATCTGATGGACCTGGAGTCTGCCAAGGCCTCCGGCGCCATGGCCCTGTTCGGCGAGAAGTATGCCGACGAAGTGCGGGTGCTGCGTATGGGTGACTTTTCCACCGAACTCTGCGGCGGCACCCATGTCAGCGCGGTCGGCGACATCGGTCTTTGTAAAATCATTGCCGAGAGCGGCATCGCCGCGGGCGTGCGTCGTATCGAGGCGGTTACCGGCCAGCGCGCCATCGAATGGATGGAGGCCGACGAAGAGCGGGTGCAGCGGGTCGCCGAGATGATCAAGTCGGGCCGTGAGGAGATCGAAGATAAACTGGGCCAGATCCTGGAGCGCAACCGCAAGCTGGAGAAAGAGTTGGATCAACTCAAGGCGAAGCTGGCCAGCGCCGCCGGCAGCGACCTGGCCGCCAGTGCCGTGTCGGTGGGCGAGGTGAAGGTGCTGGCGGCCCACCTCGAGGGCGCTGATCCCAAGTCTCTGCGAGATACCATGGATCAGCTGAAAAACAAGCTGGGTTCGGCTGTGATCCTGCTCGCCGCGGTAGCGGGAGGCAAGGTCTCCCTGGTAGCGGGCGTGACCAAGGAGCTGACCGGGCAGATGAAGGCCGGCGATCTGGTCAAACTGGCGGCGGAGCAGGTCGGCGGCAAGGGCGGCGGACGTCCCGACATGGCGCAGGCCGGCGGCAGCAACCCCGATGGACTGCCGCAGGCCCTGGCGATGGTGGAGCCCTGGGTCAGGCAGCGGTTGGGGGTGAACGAGGCCGGATGACTGGCTGGCAAGATCGCTCTATGCTTGGTTACTGACTGTGTTACCGGGCAGCCCCGCGGCAGGCAGCATACAATACCGAGCATGACTCGAAACGATTTGGCGGTTCCCCTCGCGCCGGGTTTGTTGTTAAATATGTCGTTTTTGGTGGTAGCTAAGGAAATGGAATTGAGATGGCACTGATCGTGCAAAAATACGGTGGCACCTCCGTCGGCTCAATCGAACGTATCCTCGCGGTGGCCGAGAAGGTTAAGCGCCACCGCGACCGGGGCAACCAGGTAGTGGTTGTGGTCTCGGCCATGTCCGGCGAGACCAACCGGCTCATCGCCCTGGCCCATGAGATCAACGAGTCCAACGATCCCCGGGAGATGGACGTACTGGTCTCCACCGGCGAGCAGGTCACCATCGCCCTGCTCAGCATGGCTCTACAGAAGCTCGGTTGTCCGGCACGCTCCTACACGGGCGGACAGGTCCATATCCTCACCGACAGCGCCTACAGCAAGGCGCGCATCCGCGATATCGACGGTGCCCGGGTGAAGGCCGATCTGGACCAAGGCAAGGTGGTGGTGGTCGCCGGTTTTCAGGGCGTCGATGAGCACGGCCACATCACCACCCTCGGCCGTGGCGGCTCCGACACTACCGCCGTGGCCATGGCCGCGGCCCTGAAAGCGCACGAGTGCCAGATCTACACCGATGTGGATGGTGTTTACACCACCGACCCCCGGGTCGTATCCAACGCCCGGCGACTGGAGCGCATCACCTTTGAGGAGATGCTTGAGATGGCCAGCCTCGGTTCCAAGGTCCTGCAGATCCGCTCGGTGGAGTTCGCCGGCAAGTACAACGTCCCCCTGCGCGTCCTCTCCAGTTTCGAGGAGGGCGAGGGCACCCTGATCACCTTTGAGGAAGAGAGTATGGAACAGGCAAAGATATCCGGTATTGCCTTCAACCGTGACGAGGCGAAACTGACCATCCTTGGTGTTCCCGATCAACCCGGTGTGGCCTTCAAGATTCTCGGTCCGGTCTCCGAGCAGAATATTGAGGTCGACATGATCGTGCAGAATGTCTCCACGGACACCAATACCACCGACTTCACCTTTACCGTCAACCGCGGCGACTACAAGCGGGCCATGGCGATCCTTGAGCAGACAGCCGAGGCGATGGGGGCACGCGAGGTGCTGGGCGACGACAAGATTGTCAAGATCTCCCTGGTCGGCGTTGGCATGCGATCACACGCCGGCATCGCCAGCAAGATGTTCGAGGCCCTGGCGGACGAGGGTATCAATATCCGCATGATTTCGACTTCCGAGATCAAAATCTCTGTGGTGGTGGATGAGAAGTATCTTGAACTGGGTGTGCGCGCCCTGCATGGTGCTTTTGAGCTCGAAAATGCTCAAAATGGGTAGCTTTCCTATCTAATCCTTAATAAATGAGCGTACTTTAGGATTCTTTGCACTTTTTTTATCTGGCAGGCTATTGCTAAAATTATACTACCAGTCCCGTATATCTGCGGTGGCTTGGTTGGCAAACGTATATCGGTCGTAGGTGACGAACCCGACACGGTATACAAAAATAAGGATTAACAAGGAGACTGGAAATGTTAATACTAACACGCCGTGTTGGCGAAACCCTGATGATCGGGGATGAAGTGACTGTGACTGTTTTGGGTGTGAAGGGTAACCAGGTCAGGATCGGTGTCAATGCCCCCCGTGATGTAACAGTGCATCGAGAAGAAATCTACGAGCGCATCAAGCGGGAGCAGAGCGAAGAGTCCTCCTGATAAAATCAGCGCCGGCTTGTTCTTGAGCCGGCCATGAACAACCAAGACTTTGCTAGGGAAGGCAAAGTTTTTTTGTTTATAGAGAAAGAAATCTGTACAATCTCGTCTCCCTCGGCGGACGAATCGCGAGATCTGCGGAGTGGAGGAGGGCTTCTGTAACAGGAATCCCTCTCACAAGATGCAACCGGAGAGATGGCCGAGCGGCTGAAGGCGCTCCCCTGCTAAGGGAGTATGGGGTTAATAGCTCCATCGAGGGTTCGAATCCCTCTCTCTCCGCCATATCAAAAGGGGTCCAGCAGGGCTTTTTTTCGGCTCCTCCGCAGGATCCTTGGGTGGACTTCACTGACCCCGTCATTCCGGCGTATGCCGGTATCCAGGTGCGCCAGAGGATTGTCGGCCGCCTGTCTTCCAGCAAAGAATTCTTCTCCGCAGGTCAAATCTGGATATAAATCACGCCGGCAAGGAGGATTTGAGTGGAACCCCTCGTTAGACCAGGCGCGTAGCGTGGCGGGCCACGTTGTGGGCTAGCACTCACCTTTTTCAGTTAGCTTTTGGCCCTATGCGGGCCTCTCATGGCCGCTGCTGCCCCACATGCCCCCTCATCTCTGCGGGAAGGGAAAGGAGGTGCCGCAGCTGCAGCGCGGCAGATACCCTCCGATGGACCCGGTCAGATCGCAGTTGGCTATGTCGACAACTGGATATCGCCAAGATTTCCTGTAACCGCATTGACAAAAGCCACAGAAATCTTCAGAATTCGCGCTTCGACAAAAAAGCGCCCGTAGCTCAGCTGGATAGAGTACCTGGCTACGAACCAGGTGGTCGGAGGTTCGAATCCTTCCGGGCGCGCCATTTTTCAAGTACTTACGAGCGTTTTGAATAGGGCTCTGTACTATAAAGGATGGGTTGTACTATTCAAATCGCCAATTCCTCGTTTAGAGCGCCATCTCATACCCGGTTCCCTTTCTTTAAATTTGACCCCGCTCTAACCACTCGTAGGTTCTCCGGCACATGGAGCCCCGATACGATTTTGCCCTGCAGTGGGTATTTGTGATCGACGTGGATCGAGTTCAGGACAACCAGCCTGTCTTCTCTGTTTTTCACTATCCGGGCTGGGATGATAAAGACAGAGGTTTTCAACTCCGGCACTTTGATTTCCCAATCCCATTGGAGGTTGCATACTTCCCGCTCCCTGCATCCGGTATTTAGCTTAAACAACACCATGTCTTGCAGATGTCGTGGCAGGGCGTGTATCAGCTTGTCCTGCTCCCCCCAGTTGATGGGGTAGGGCTTCGCTGATGC
>JASFJY010000417.1:0-4016 GCA_050119415.1 Chromatiales bacterium
CTGTCCGGTCGGTACCGTTCGCTCACGCATCTTCAGGGCGCGTGAGGCGATCGATAAGAAGTTGAGTCCACTACTGAAACCATGAAATCAGGCACAAGAAGATGACTGAGCAAGAGTTAGAAAGGCTGTCCGCACTGGTAGACGATGAACTGCCGCTAAACGAGATCGGCGGCGAGGTCAATAGGCTCAGCCAGAGCGAAGGCGCACGCGAAAGCTGGTCCCGCTATCATCTGATCGGCGACGCCATGCGCAACGAGATCGGTACGCTCTACAGTACTGGGCTGGCCCAGGCAATCAGCCGGCGACTGCAGGACGAACCGGTGGTGCTGGCACCCGCCGCGATCCGGCGTTCGGCCTCACACCGCAGCAAAACGATCGTGGGCTTGGCGGTGGCCGCTTCCCTGGCGGCCGTTTCCGTTATCATGGTTCCCCAGCTGATCAATCCCGACGGTTCCGAGAGCCAGCCGGCGGTGGCGCTAGAACCGGCACAACCTGCGCCCAGCGAGCAGACCTACTTCGTGGCGCAGGACGGTACCCGCTGGGAACTGTTGAAGAAGCCGGCCGTTGAGTCGCGGCTGAACGCCTATCTGGTGAAACATCAGGAGCGCTCGCCCGCGAGCAATATCAAGGGCATCATGCCCTATGCCACTTTTGTCAGCTACGACGCTAACAAGCAGTAGAGAGATTATGGGAAGTACGATTCGAATGAGGCAACTCCGCTTATTTTACTTTCTCATTCCATTCGTTCTGCTCCTCTCGCCACAGGTCTTGCTGGCTGACGACGAACCGTCGGCGCGTTTCTGGCTCGAACGCATGATGCATGCGGTGCGACATCTCAATTACCAGGGCACCTTCATCTATTTACACGATAACCAGCTAGAGACCATGCGCATCGTACATGCGGTGGAGAATAATCGGGTGCGCGAGAGCCTGATCTCGCTCAATGGCCATCCCCGGGAAGTGATCCGCGATGACGATCTGGTGACCTGCGTATTTCCCGAATCGAACCGGGTCTCTGTCGATCGAAGACCACCCAGCGATAAATTCCTCAACCTGCTGCCGCAGGACCTGGCCCAATTGGAACAACACTACAGCTTCCATCTGCTCGATCGCACGCGCATTGCCAACCACCAGGCCCAGATAGTCACCATTGCCCCCAAAGACAGGCTGCGCTACGGCTACCGTTTCTATCTCGATGCCGATACCGCCTTGCCGCTCAAATCGGACCTCTTGAACGAGCGGGGTGAAGTCTTGGAACAGATCATGTTCACCGATCTGGAGGTCGGCAAGGCGGAGATCAACGACATCTATCACCGGAAATCCCTTTTCACCTACCGTTTGCAGAACAACGCGGAAGCAGGGGAGAGCCTCAGCGACGACACGGTCAGTCGTTGGGATTTTCAGCGTCTGCCAAGCGGTTTCAAGCTCACCATCAAGCACTATCTGCCCGATCCGCAGGGTTCGGTGCCGATCGAGCAGTATGTTTTCAGCGACGGTTTGGGCTCGCTCTCGGTATTCGTGGAATCGGCCGATCGAGATGACGGACTCAGCGGCGCTTCGCGCCTCGGTGCCATCAACGCCTGGGGTGGCCGCGTCCAGGGCTACCAGGTGACCGCCGTCGGGGAAGTCCCCGCCGTGACCCTGTTGGGTGTGGTGCAGGGCATGCAATTGAAGCCCTGAGATGATCGAGGAGAGTGCCACGGTTGTCCGGGTGGAAGAGGGCTACGCGATCGTCGAAACACCACAAAGGGCCGCTTGCGGCAGTTGTCAGAGTGCCGGGAGTTGCAGTACCAGCGTCCTGTCAGGGCTGTTCAGACGGCGGCCGAATCGATTGAAGGTTCTCAATCCCATCGAGGCACGGCCCGGTGAGCAGGTGATTATCGGATTGCGAGAAGGCGCCCTGCTGAAAGCCTCCTTCAGTGCCTATCTCCTTCCCTTGGTGTGCATGTTGTCAGGGGCTATCGTTGTTCATCGGTTGACCCAGGATTTCAGCGCGGTTCTCGGGGAACTCCCCACCATCGGTGGTGGTCTATTGGGTTTCATCATCGGATTGTATCTGTTTAAAACAGGCTCGTTTCACCGGGCATCCGATCCGAACTATCAGGTAGTGATACTCCGCCAAGCGATGAAGCAAAAGGTCCCGTTTGTATAAATCGCAAGAGTGAACACCGCAATTTCGTATCCATCAGGAGTGGTTTCGATGATCAATTTTCATTCGATACAGAGACGGTTTGGGGTTCTACTCCTTCTCGCGCTCTTAACGGTGCCGCTGCAGGCCCGCGATCTTCCCGATTTTACCGTGCTCGCGGAAAATAACGCGTCTTCGGTGGTCAACATCAGCACCAAGCAGACCAGTAAAAGCCGGCAGATGCACCCCTTCAATATTCCCGAGTTCAACGACTTTTCCGATGACGGTCCGCTAGGGGAACTGATGCGGCGTTTCTTCGGTGAACACGGTTTTCAGATGCCTGAAGAGGGGCTGCGTAAACGTTCCCTGGGTTCCGGGTTCATCGTTTCGGAAGACGGCTATATCCTGACCAACTTTCATGTGATCGATGGAGCGGATGAGGTTGTCGTGCGTATGAATGACCGACGAGAGTTCATCGCCGAGGTGATCGGCAAGGATAAACGCAGCGATATCGCCTTGATCAAGATCGAAGCTGAAGACCTGCCGGCGGTCAAGCTGGGTGACTCCAGCGACCTCAAGGTCGGTGAATGGGTATTGGCTATCGGCTCTCCCTTCGGCTTCGATCACACCGTGACCGCGGGTATCGTCAGCGCCAAGGGGCGCAATCTTCCGAGCGAAAACTATGTGCCCTTCATTCAGACCGATGTCGCGATCAATCCGGGTAACTCCGGTGGTCCGCTGTTCGATCTCGACGGCGAAGTGGTTGGCATCAATTCGCAGATCTACAGCCGATCCGGCGGCTTTATGGGACTTTCATTCGCCATCCCGATCGAAGTAGCAATGGATGTGGCGGAACAGCTCAAGAACCGGGGGCGGGTCAGTCGCGGCTGGCTGGGTGTCCTGATCCAGGACATGAACACCGATCTGGCCGAGAGCTTCGGATTGGATCGACCTCGCGGTGCGCTGGTGGCTCGGGTGTTGCCCGACAGCCCCTCGGAAAAGGCCGGGTTGCAGGTGGGTGACGTGATCCTCGAGTTCAACGGTATTTCGATCGGCACCTCGTCCGAGTTGCCGCCGCTGGTCGGTCGTGCGGATGTGAACGAACCCGCCAGGGTCAAGGTCCTGCGCAAAGGCAAACAGCGTATGGTCAAGGTCAATATCGGCGAACTACCGCAAGATGAAGCAGTCGAACTGGCCCGTGCCCAACCGCCCAAGGTTTCGGAAAACCGGCTTGATATGATGGTCTCCGAGGTCACGGATACGATGCGGGAATCCTACGCACTGGAGGCCCGACAAGGCGTGGTTGTCGAATCGGTGACAGGCCGGGCGGCCCGCGAGGCGGGTATTCAACAGGGCGATATTATCCTCAGTCTGAACGGGGTTGAGGTCGAGGGTGTCGCCCAATTCAATCAGCTGGTGGCTGCTCTGCCTGCCGATAAGACTGTGGCATTGCTGGTGCATCGCAATACCGGCCCGATTTTCCTCGCGCTGCGCGTACCGGGGCAGTGAACGGCTGTGCCTCAACCATGTGTGAGGTATTTCTCGATCCGGTAACGGTGATGAACTACTTGCACGACGCCTGATTTGGTATCATTGGCGAATTAAGATTTCAGGTGCGCTGAGAAACGCCCCGATTTGGGGCGTTTCTCTTTTAATGCCAAACAGTTAGGCGTCATGGCAGAGCTAAATTATATCCGTAACTTTTCCATTATCGCGCATATCGATCACGGTAAGTCGACCATTGCCGACCGTTTTATCCAGGTTTGCGGCGGTTTGACTGAGCGGGAGATGGCCGAGCAGGTGTGCGACTCCATGGATCTCGAGCGGGAACGGGGCATCACCATCAAGGCCCAGAGTGTGACCCTCGATTACTCGGCGCGGGATGGCC
>JASFJY010000418.1:0-4010 GCA_050119415.1 Chromatiales bacterium
GGTATCTGCGAGATCCACGGACGGTTCTGTGAGCTCCTACCGGACGAACTCCTGTGGGTAGAAAATCCCGACAATGGCGAAAGGATGCAGGTCATTCCCGCCGCGTCGTCGCCGCCCTGACCGAACGTGGTGTCGTCGTCTCGGAGAGCACACGCGCACCGCTGCGCCTCTCCTTCCCGGCCAAGCTGGCATCACGCTGGATGCCGGGGCTGTTCCTGGAACAACGCTAGAAAGGACTATGCAAAGGCACGCCATGCTGATCCCAGACCACGAAACAGTTGTTGATTTCCTGAACTACGAAGCAATCGCCGGGACGGCTATCGAGTTCGTCAGGCCATCGCTCATGCTCGGGGATTGGCGGAGCGAATCCGGCAACCCGCCCTTGCGAAACTGATGCTGGCCGAACGATTCCAGCCAGACTTTTATTAAGACATTGCCAGGATGGCAATGGTCGCCGACGAAGGCAAAGTCACTCAACTTCACCTGTTCGAAGAACGGGTACGCGGCAAGGGAAAGAAGAGGAAATCAACGAAGAAGCCCGAGGCTGAGGCGGAACAAGAGACTGAAGCAAAGACGAGGGATATTATTGAAAAATGGTTTGAGCGGGACGGCGTTATCAAAACTTGCTATAGAAATGCTACAGCGGCGTTTTGATGCCTTGCCGTGAGCAAACACACGACGGCTGAGTGTATGAATACCTATGGCCTGGTTAGTAACTATCTGCTCCGCCAGGCGATCAAAACGACCGTCTGCCAGATCCGTATCGCCATCCTCGTCATTGAGATTCAGGTTGAGAAGATTGAAGCTCACCAGGATAAACTAGTGCTCCTGCTCGGCATCGAGATCCCCGGTCTCCGGCTGACTCGCTTTCATTACCGGTAATATCGGCCAGATTCTGCGCATCATGCCGATCAAGGGTTATCTGGCGCCGCTGACGGTGATGATTGTCATTCCGATGGAGGCCGCCAAGCAGGCGGCCCACGCACGCTTCAGCATGATGGAAATCCTCGCTTATTCAGAGGGTTCCATTATGCGGGTACTACAGGCTCAATAGCAGAGCCTCATGGGTAATCAGGAATCATTAAATACAACCAGTTGGTAGCAAACCTTGTCATTCTCTACAACCGCTTCGGGAATTACACGCTGGACATGAAGCCAAACAATTACAAACCGAGCTACAATGCAGAGTTTTTCTAATTAAATCATGCAGATAATGCTGTTGTTGGTGGATTTGGCAGTAATCCCGGCCAATCCTCTAGTAGGCCGGCATCTCGGGACGTTTATCGATGCCGGCGGCCAGCATGCCCTGGCAGGCTCCGATCCGGCAGGCGTGCCCACTGAAATCCCGCGGATCCAGACCGGCGGCCTTAGCGATGCGCTGCACCGCCCGGTCCACCCCCTTGGTACTGAGCGGAGCCTCGAGGACCTGACCGCTCTTGGCCACGCCCCGGAAGAGCGGTCCGCAGGTGATACCGGCGAGCGCGCACCAGGCCTCGATCGCCTCGGCGGTCGTCATCGTGGATGAACTTGAGGTATGGCCGGTAAAACAGCGAAATTCTTCATTTCGCACGTAACTCATTGAACCGGAGAAGAATTGGTGGGACCTCAGAAAAGGCCGTTTATGCGACCTATGTTTAATCAAACACTGTTTCTGATTGCCTGGGTAGGGCTATCCACTTATACTCTCGCTCGGTGTGCCAGCGCTGGAGATGAGGCCGATTTGGATATCAATAGAGGATTCTCGTAAAGCCATGTCGTCGCAACGTATTAACCACATACTAACACTGCACCTCTACCAACCACCTTCCCAACTGCAACAACTGTTGCAGGAAAATGAGGCCGAGTTACAGCGCATTTTGAAGTGCTATGAGCGAATCGCGCGCCATGCCCACAAATACGTGGATGTTGCGCAACTTCACGTGATCTTTTCTGTGCCCTTGTTGCAACAACTGAAAGATCCCGCATTCATAAAACAAACGCGCCACCTGGAAGACGTTCCTGCGATTCTGGAAAGTTTTCGCATTGCACCCAATATCGAATTTATTGCCAGTGGTTACCAACACGCACCTTTGCCACTGATACCCGCACAAGACTGGGATGCTCAATTAAGACTTGAGCGCAGCGTGATTGAAGAGACATTCGGTCATCGACCCAAAGGGTATTATCCTCCTGGTGGATTATTTAATGAAGCACTGATTCCACACTTGGTTGCGGCAGGCTATCAGTTTGCCATGTTACCGAAAATGGCTTTGGTCAATGAGGATGATTCTCCTGTTGATCCCTACCGTGTATATCGACTTAAAGACAATTTTATCGCCATCCCGATTGACGATGGTTTTTCCCATGCCCAGGAACATTTTGTTGAAGCTCCTTGGTTCGCGGATGAGGTAATCAATGGTATCCGTATTTCTCCGGAGTCAACATCACCTTATGTAGTGACCACTTGCTCGGATGGGGAAAACGGCGAATGGTTTCGTCGCGTCGATGAAGAAAACGGCTATTTCGGCCATTTTTTCGTACCGTATATGGAATTTTGTGAAACAGGAGAATATCCAATCCGCCTTGCGAATGCTATCAAGTATTTGCATCAAGCGGTGCCGGAGCCGGCACGGCTTGCTAAACAGGATGAAGCGCTTCGAGACCAACCGGTGCTGAGGCAGCTTAATAAAGTTTCTAAACTGTATTGGGATAAATTAAAACATGGTGTAGATATCGATCCCGCAGTTCGCGAACTCATCTTGCGAGCAGAGGGTAGTTGCTATGTATTGGATCAGGATGCTGACTACAAAAAGTTGGCGACATCGCTACGCGGCATTCTTGACCTGTTAGAATCGCCGGTGATAGATAGAATTGTAAAAGCAAATAACGACAGCGCTGTAGCAATACCTCAAGCACAAGCAGACAAATCATCATCAAATAAACCTTCGAAAAAACAAGCTTCAGACAAAAAAATGGCGGCTAACGACAAGAAAAAAGTCAGTACAAAGAGAGCAGGAACCAGTCGTAAAAAGTCAGTGAAACCCAGGCAATCTACGTCCTCAACAGTTGCAAAGATCGATACCACCACATCGTCTTCCGCTTCCTTGCCGGCAGAGGATGGTGCCACTATCAGTGAAATTACTCCGCGCAAAGAAAAACCGGAAAAAAAGCGTAAAAATTCAACAAAAACTTCAACAAATCGCAAGGAACACAGCCTATTAACCTCTTGATAGAATGAAAATTCGATCTGTAATAAAATGCTTTTATGATCAAGAATACTCCAAAAAAGAAGCCTGCAACTGGAGGTAGCGCATTGCCCTTCAACGAGACTGTGATTCCAAGTGATTCTGCTCTTTTTTCACAGAAAGAGTTGCGCGAACTGAGTTTTGAAATCTCATCGCGTTGCTTTTCCAATGAACCTGCTCCACGGCTTACTCTGTCGGTTATTCACCCCTGGCGCATACACGCCTATTGGCATATCACCTCTGCCATGATGAAGCAGGCATTGGAGGCAACCAAAGCACCCCATGCACTAGTGATACGTTTTACCGATCTGACTCCGGGCAAAATAAGCGAATCCTCTGAAGATGCCGTGTTTGATATCGAAGTGGATGGTCTGGATAACAATTGGTATATCGACATGTGGCAACCGGGCAAGCGTTATATTGCCGAGCTTGGTTTGCGTGGCGCCGACAAGACACTGCACGTGTTTGTTCGCTCAAACGAAATACAAGTGCCACGCGCCGAGCCCAGTCCCATGTTAGAGTTCAATCTGGCTCAATACAAAGGCGCCAAGCCAATTGCCGAATCACGAGTTTTAGGCGAGACCACCTATTCAGTTGCTCACCTAACCAATTTGTTGCCTCCGTTCAAAAGCTTTCCCGATGTTCGTACAGATGCGCTCAATCAGACACTCGATGAGCCGGAGTTTCCAAATGCGCCACTTTCGCGGGTGCAAGCCTGGAGTTTGGAATCAACGCTTGAGGACCGAGCCACGACGGCTCGCAAACGATATAGCTATGGCTCGGATT
>JASFJY010000419.1:0-4001 GCA_050119415.1 Chromatiales bacterium
TGTGTGGGGGTCGGAGTGGACGAGATCACGCGCACCTAGCTCAGTTGTTCGAGGTCCAACCCGCCGAAATCCTCGAGTTCGATAACGGTTGCCTCACTTGGGTTGCCTGCGACAGTGGTTTCAGCTTTTACCGTTTCATAGCCAGCTAGCAGAACTAAAACCATCGGCGCGGATCTCCCCCATTGGATATATTGGTTTTTTCTTAACATGGACAATAACACTCCTCAAATGGCTTTTTCTCTTGTTTTCATCGAAGCACTCCTTTTTGAAACAGAGAACAGTCCTTATACCCAGAGCTTCGATCTTCAATCCTCAGCTACTGACACATGCGCCTGCTGTTCGGAATAGTTCAAGGGATTTCCTTAGCTCCCTCCCATTAGCATAAAGATCCCGGCATTTCGAGCACCCCTCAACGCTCCCAGCTAACCCGGGCATGGCCCGACTCCTGCGCGAAGTTGATTTGCAGGTCGCCCTGATAGGCATTTTTAACCGCTTCGCCCACACCTTTTGGCAAGTGATACTCGGTAAAGCTGATCTCGACACCGCCGTTATCCAGTGTTGTGGTGTCGATTATCCGCTGCAAGGGATGTTGCAGGCGTTGCCGCTCCACATGGTTGTGGACCAAGTGCATGATCTCTTCTCGGTGGGTCTCGAAAAACGCTCCACGCAGAGTCAGGTAACCGGCAGGAAACCTGTCATGAATGCGCTGACAGGCCGGGCAGCGGGTCTCCTCCGCCGCCTCCGGAAGGGTATCGAGCCACTGCCAGCGGCCGCCTGTGAACACAGCACCACAAATCTTGCACAGGGTCGGTTCGTGCAGTTTACGCTCACTACGGTAGGAGTCGGTGTGGGGCTGCTTCAGCAGTCTGTCTCTGCGGGTGGGGGAACGGGGTGTATGGGTCGACATTATTGCAACCTCCTGAAGGAACGGATGATGAATCCCGGAATGTTGTCCTGCCTGATTGGGATCGCTGATCTCAGCGTCATTCCAGGCGAAGCGGCATCTAGTCATTTCACCCAGCAAATCCTTTTTGCCGGCTCTCTGGATTCCGGCATGCGCCGGAACAACGGGAAGTAAGTCGTTATCCCTAATTTCATTGTAGACCCCCAAGCGGATGCTGGTGTCCCGCGCCAGATCATCTTGCCCCCGCCTTAGCAGGCTACAATTTCCTTAACCCGAACGTTTCACCCGGGAGCGCGATGACCGCGCCGGGTTCGTCGTACAGATGCGGATTTACGATTGAGTCAATAGCAACCTATTGATAATTAAACAAATACCACAGCTGGGCGGCGAGACCGGTGCGAGGGCGCGTTCAGCAAAGGTCGGTTACACTTTATACTTTGCCAACATACCAGGAATAACCTTTTAAAAACCGTAAGCTAGTTTCTTTTCTAAGCGACGGGGTGAAACATTCGAGTTAGAGGCCCTCAATTCGCACCCCCGGCGGCACATGGCCATAGCGGCCTTGCCTGCCGGTAAGTCCTAGGAATCTGAGCTATGAGCATCGCCCCCCTGCCACCCCAAGCCCTGCTGCGCTGCTGCGATCCAAGCCAATTCACCTTCGATACGACCGAATCACTGCCGGAACTTGACGGTTTCATCGGCCAGAGCCGCGTCATCGACGCCCTGCGCTTCGGCCTGGAGGTGCGGCACAAGGGCTACAATCTCTATGCCCTGGGCCCGTCGGGCACAGGCAAGTTCGCCCTGGTGCGGCGCTATCTCGAAGGCCTGGCGGCGCAGCAGCCCATTCCCGACGACTGGTGCTATGTCAACAACTTCGACGATGCGCGCAAACCACGCGCCATCGCCCTGCCGGCCGGCCGCGGCCTAGAACTGAAGCTGACAATGGAGCAGCTGGTCAACGACCTGCACGAAGCAATCCCGCTGGTCTTCGAGAGCGACGAGTACCACACCCGCCGGCAGTCCCTGGAGGAACACTTCCAGGAGCGCCAGGAGGCCGCCATGGCGGAGATGCAGAAGAAGGCGGAAAAGAAACACATCGCGTTAATCAATACCCCCACCGGCTTCACCCTGGGACCGATGCGGGATGACAAGATCCTCGGTCCGGAGCAATTTCAGAAGCTGCCGGATAAAGAGCGCGAGGCCATCGAAAAGGATGTCAAAGAGCTACAGGAGGAACTGCGCAAGACGCTGCATATCATACCCCAATGGCAGAAGGAGACCCGTGAGGAGATCGGCGAGCTAAACCGGGAGATGAGCACCTCGGCGGTCCACCATCTGCTCGACGCCCTGCGCGAGAAATTCAAGGACATTGAGGCCGTCGTCGCCTATCTGGAGCGGGTGGAGCAGGATGTGATCGACAACTTCCAGCAGTTCCTGCCCCATGAGGAGCGCAAGCCGACCCTCTTCGGCCTGCCTCTGGCACAGCAGGAGGAGGGGCCACCCTGGCACTTCCGCTATCGGGTCAACCTGCTGCTCGCCCACGAAGCCAACGGCGGCGCCCCCATCGTTTTCGAGGACCTGCCTGGCTATAACAACCTGGTCGGGCGTATCGAACACCGCGCCCACTTGGGAGCCCTGGAGACCGACTTCACCATGATCCGCCCCGGCGCCCTGCACCGGGCCAACGGCGGTTACCTGATCCTCGACGCCCTCAAACTGCTGCTGCAGCCCTTCGCCTGGGAGACCCTGAAACGGGTGCTGCAGTCGGGCGAGATCCGCATCGAGTCGCTGGCCCAGATCATCAGCCTGATCAGCACCCAGTCGCTGGAGCCGGAGCCGATCCCCCTCCATCTCAAGGTGGTGCTGCTCGGCGACCGCTACATCTACTACCTGCTCGATGCCCTCGACCCTGAATTCAGTGAACTGTTCAAAGTGGCGGCCGACTTCGACGACCGCCTGACCCGCGACCCTGAGAACGAGCAGCGCTACGCCCAGCTCATCGCCACCCTGACAAAGCAGAAACACCTGCGTCATCTCGAGCGGGAGGCGGTGGCCAGGGTCATCGACCACAGCATGCGCCTGGCCGACGACAACGAACACCTGAGCAGCCATATGCGCTCCCTGGTCGACCTGCTGCAGGAGGCCGATTACTGGGCCGAAGAACGAAAGCACACGCTGATCGCCCGTGACGACGTGCAGCAGGCCATCGACGCCCAGATCCACCGCGCCGACCGCATCCGCGAACGGCTGCAGGAGGAGGTTCAGCGCGGTACCCTGCTGATCGCCACCGAAGGCGAACAGGTGGGGCAGATCAACGGCCTCTCGGTGCTAATGCTGGGCGGCTACAGCTTCGGCCACCCCACCCGCATCACCGCCCGCGCCCGTCTCGGCAAGGGGCAGGTGGTTGACATCGAGCGGGAGGTGGAGCTGGGCGGCCCGATCCACTCCAAGGGGGTCTACATCCTCTCCGGTTTTCTTGCCGGCCGCTATGCGCCGGACTACCCCCTGAGCCTCTCCGCCAGCCTGGTGTTCGAGCAGTCCTACGGCATGGTGGAGGGGGACAGCGCCTCCTCGGCTGAACTCTACGCCCTGCTATCCGCTCTCGCCAACGCCCCTATCAAGCAGTCCTTTGCCGTGACCGGCTCGGTCAATCAACTGGGCGAGGTGCAGGCCATCGACGGGGTCAACGAGAAAATCGAGGGCTTCTTCGACATCTGCCAGGCCCGCTGCCTCACCGGCCAGCAGGGGGTGCTGATCCCGGCAGCCAACGTCAAGCATCTGATGTTGCGCGAGGATGTGGTCGAGGCGGTGAGCAACGGCCAATTTGCCGTCTACCCGGTACAGACCATCGACCAGGGTATCGAGCTATTGACCGGACTACCGGCAGGCGAACGCGACGCGCAGGGCGAATTCCCCGATGAGAGCATCAACCGGCGGGTGGAGGAGACCCTGATCCACTTCACCAAGCGTCTGCAGGAGCTGGAGTCGGAGGTGTCTGAGGAGCAGGATGAAAAACCCGGAGCAGACGACTCATGAACACACGGACGCGCCGCCGCATCACCGTGGTATTCCACGACAAACCCCAAAGCCAGCGGCT